>CAIRNC010000344.1 GCA_903879875.1 uncultured Bacteroidota bacterium | reverse complement strand
GGTAGCTGTTGCGCAACTCTACCAACAATCAAAATTTCAAAAAAAAGAATAAAATTAAACCTCGTTTAAGTCAATTTAAGCGAGGTTTAATTTTGGGCTGAAGTTGCGTTTTGTAAAAAACGAGGTGTTTAAAAACAAGCTTTTCAAGTTAATTATTAAAAAGTAGTATATTTGAACTTACGAAAATTGGTTTGTATAGAAATTTAGGTTTTAGACGAACTGGTGTTTTGCTTAATGCTACATCACGAGCAAAATGGTATTAATTTTACAATTGAAAGTGCGGAAGCTGCACAATAATCACTACTATTGAAAAATGAAAACAAAAATTATATTTCTGAAAAAAGTGTCATCCTTATGCTTCATATTGCTTTTATTTATTTTCAATAATAAATTATATGCACAAATTATATATACTGATATCCCTGACGCAACACCAAATGCAACTTATTCTTTAGATTTGAATAATGACACTATAGTTGATTTTATCATTCATTTTGGAGGAAGCGCTGGTACAATTGGGGTTATTTGTTACCCACAAAATAACAATGCTTATTCGGGGGATTTTACTAGCGGTACCTATTTACCATGGGCATTATCAACATCAAATACTATTTGTGCCTCATTAGCAACATGGTATGATTCTAATAACCCTGGTACAATGGGTTTGGGAGCAAGCACAGGTTATTGGCCAGGAGCAACAAATAAATATTTAGCTCTAAAACTTATTGTAGGAAGTAACACTTACTATGGTTGGGCACGTCTGGATTTGTTAGAAATGTCCGGATCGTTCACCATAAAAGATTACGCCTTCGAGAGCACCCCAAATACATGTATTCAAGCAGGACAAACCAGCTTAGGTAATATTGAAAATACAACTAAGTCCATTTTTTCTGTCTTTCCCAATCCTTTCATTACCACAACAACAATACAGTCATTTAGCCACCTTAAAAATGCAAACCTGACTATTTATAACTCATTCGGGAAGATGGTAACACAAGTAACTAACGTTTCGGGACAGACAGTTGCATTATCCCGTGAAAATCTCTCAAGCGGAATATATTTCCTTAGGCTTGCAGATGAAAATAAAATCATCGCACAAGAGAAATTAATAATTATCGATTGACATTAAATAAAATAGCATAAGGTATTAAACTAGAGTTTCGTTTCCCACGAAACAGGAACGATGAAACTCTTTTTGAACAGAACCTTTCATATTCTAATTTTTAGTTTAAACTTCATAAAAAAACAATATCTTAGTATACAAATCTAAATTACTAATCCCTTAATTTGAAACCGATTCCTTTTGTACTTTGAATTAAAATTGTAATTTTGAACATATTTAATTAAAATGAGTACGCTAAAAGAACGTTGGGGAATCACTTCTAATTTTCAATTTGTTATTATTTTTGTGGTTTTTGCGATAAATGGATCTTTATCTGCAAGAATTTCTGGTTATTTGATGCGTTACTTGGGAATAAACAACGAAAACACCCATTGGTTTTTCTACTATTTGGTTTTAATTGTACTCGTATTGCCTTTATATCCCTTTTTACTTATGGTTTTTGGTTACCTTTTTGGTCAATCAAAATTCTTTTTCCCATTTGCAAAAAAAATGCTCCAAAGTATGGGATTGGGATTTGTATTTAAAAATTTATTAAAAAAATAAGGGTCACACTTTCTATTCCTCTAAAATTCATTTGGATTCATTTCACTATTAGAACAATTTGTATATAAGAATCTATATTCGTTTATAAAGAATATTTCTTTTAGGTTTCAATTTACTTAAAATCTTTGTTTCTTTGTGAAAATACTTCAAAAATGATTCAAGCTACAGCTTTGCATAAATATTATGACAATTTACACGTGTTAAAAGGTGTTGATTTGCATATTCAAAAAGGAGAAATTGTTTCTATTGTAGGGGCTTCCGGAGCAGGAAAAACGACCTTATTGCAAATTATTGGAACATTAGACAAACCCAATACCGCCGAAAAAGAAACAAGTCTTTTTATTAATGGCGAAAATATTTTGGCAATGAATGATAAAATGTTGTCTCGATTCCGAAATACACATTTGGGTTTTATTTTCCAATTTCATCAATTACTACCCGAATTTACAGCCTTAGAAAATGTTTGTATTCCAGCATTCATCAACGGGAAATCAAAATCGGAAACCGAAATAGAAGCAAAAAGATTATTGAATTATCTAGGTCTATCACATCGAATAGACCATAAACCAAGTGAACTATCTGGTGGTGAACAACAAAGAGTTGCCGTAGCACGAGCTTTAATTAATAAACCTTCAATTATTTTTGCTGACGAACCTTCGGGAAATTTAGATACTGTGTCAGCGGAAACGCTACATCAATTGTTTTTTAAATTACGAGATGAATTTGGACAAACTTTTGTCATTGTTACTCATAATGAAGAATTTGCTAATATGGCCGATAGAAAATTAG
>CAIRNC010000343.1 GCA_903879875.1 uncultured Bacteroidota bacterium | reverse complement strand
TGTCCTTCAATTGATTTAGCAAAAGAAGTTATCGAAAATCCAATTCCTGATTTCAATCCTGTATTGAAGTATGGAGGTGTTGGTCAGGCAGAAGGTTGGGAAAACGGATATCTCGTTGTGATGCAACATTCTGTTACAAATGAACAAGAAAATTCAAGAACAACAATAATAAAAACCTTAGAGGCAATAGACGAATTGCAAATTCCAACTTTTTGGTTTTGGCCCAATGCCGATGCAGGTTCCGACGGTACGTCAAACGGAATACGTTCGTACAGAGAAAAATACAATCCAAAAAACATATTGTTTTTTAAAAATATGGAATCCAATGATTTTTTACAATTGATACTGCATTCCAAATGCTTAATCGGTAATTCAAGTGTTGGAATTCGAGAAAGTTCTTATTTGGGAGTTCCTGTTGTTAACATTGGTTCTCGTCAAAATCGACGTATGAGAGGAAAAAATGTGATTGATGTTGACTATGATACCAATGAAATTAAGAATGCTATTCAAAAACATATTTGTTCTGAAAAACCAACTTGTGAATCTCTTTATGGTGATGGAAACTCAGGACAACGAATTGCGGATATATTAGCTACATTTCCCTTACAATTTCATAAAACAATAATGTACTAATGACTATTTTATGCATAATTCCCGCTCGTGGAGGTTCAAAAGGTGTTCCTGGTAAAAACATTAAATTACTGAATGGCAAACCTTTATTGGCATATACTTCAGAGATTGCTTTACGTTCTAAATTATTAACAAAAGTAATAGTATCTACAGATGATGTGAACATTAGTAATCATGCAAAAAATTTAAAACTCGAAGTTCCTTTTCTACGACCAGTAGAATTAGCTCAAGATAATAGCCCCACTATAGATACCTTAATACATGCTTTAAGATGGTACAGTAATCAAAATATTTTTTTTGATGCTGTTTGCGTACTTCAAGTAACCAGCCCTTTTAGAACGGTTAAATTTCTTGATAATGCAATCGAAAAATTTATAAATAGCGGATGTGATGCTCTGGTTTCTGTTCAAAAAGTACCACACGAGTATAACCCACATTGGACTTTTGAAGTCAACTCAGAAGGTAATCTAACAATTGCTACTGGCGATACTAAAATTATTCCTAGAAGACAAGAATTACCCCTCGCCTATCATCGTGATGGAAGTATTTACATTACAAAATCAAATGTAATTTTAGAACAAAATTCTTTATATGGAAATAGCATCGCCTATATCGAATCTGACCCAGAATTTTATGTAAATATTGACACCCCTGAGGATTGGGAAAAAGCCGAATTATTAGCTAAAAATTTTTCTAATTAATGTGTGGCATAGCAGGAATCATAGGTAATTATAAGCAAGAGCAACTTCTATCGATGCTCGACATACAAAAACATCGGGGTCCTGATTATACTGGGCTATATTATGATTCAAATTACGCCGCTTTAGGACATAATCGTTTGGCAATAATTGATTTGTCACCAAAATCTAATCAGCCCTTTTTAGACAATTCCGAAAGATATGCTATCGTTTTTAATGGGGAAATCTATAATTATATTGAACTTAAAACCGAATTACAATCGCAATATGACTTCAAAACCGAATCGGATACCGAAGTTTTATTAGCAGCTTACATCATTTTTGGTTCGGAATGCCTAAAGAAACTAAATGGAATGTTTGCTTTTGCTATATGGGACAAGCTAGATAAAAAACTATTTGCGGCAAGAGATCGCTTCGGCGTAAAGCCTTTCCATTATTGTATAAAAAATAATTCACTTTATTTTTCTTCTGAAATTAAAGCCTTGCATGTTGCTGGAATTCCAAAAATTCCAAATGAAAAAGTTTGGGCTTCCTATTTTGCATTCGGTTCTTACGGAATGCCTCATGAAACTTTTTGGGAAGACATTTCACAATTAGCTGGAGGTCATTTTTTAGAATTTCAAAACGAAAAATTAACTATTGAAAAATGGTATTATTTTGAAAAAGAAGTTGCAAAACAACCAAAAAATTTAAGTTACGAACAAGCCAAAGAAAAATATGTATCGCTTCTAAAAGAGAGTATTAAATTGCGATTTAGAGCTGATGTTCCTGTTGGATTCAATGTTAGTGGTGGCTTGGATAGTTCTGTTTTATTAGCTTTGGTTCAGCCTCCTAGCCATCTTAAGGGTGAGTTTTCTAAAAATTCACAATCAAAAATAAACGCATATTCATTTTATACCAATAATCCTGATTATGATGAATTGCCGTGGGTAGAACAGATGCTAAAACATACTGAAAATCCTTTATCAAAAGTGCTTTTACATGCCAATGAAGTACCTGAATTATCAAAAAAAATAGCTTTCCAACAAGATGAACCTTTTGGAGGAATTCCTACTTTGGCGTATGCAAAAATATTTGAACAAGCCAGAAAAGACAAGGTATTGGTGCTTTTAGATGGTCAAGGAATGGACGAACAGTGGGCCGGCTATGATTATTATACACAAAATAATGATGCCACAATTCAAGGAGTTTCAGACTCTCCATATAAATTGAATATGCTTTCTAAAGATTTTTTAAATAAAGCTGAAAAGCCAATGTATCCCAAACCATTTGATAATGAAATTTTAAACAAACAATTTCGCGATTTGTTTTATACTAAAATTCCTCGCGCCTTGCGGTTCAATGATCGCGTTTCAATGGCATTTTCAACAGAGTTGCGAGAACCTTTTTTGGATCATCGACTGGTAGAATTGGCATTTTCATTGCCATTAGATTATAAAATCAGAAATGGTATTACAAAATTTATGTTGCGTGAAATAGCTTCAGAATATTTATCGAACGATTTGGTTTTTGCTCCAAAAAGACCTTTACAAACGCCTCAACGAGAATGGTTGGCCGATAATTTGAAAGATTGGGTTCAAGAAAAGTGCAATTCAATTGAGAATTCTGAATATGCCAATTGGTTTAATAGAGCTGAAATCAAAAAAGAAATAACTCATTATTTTGAAGGAAATATACAGTCCAGTTTTCATATTTGGCAATTGATGAGTGTAAGTGAAATGCTAAATACTATTGATTAGTTTTTAAAACTTAGAAAGGATTTATTATGACTTCAAAAAAAATATTTATTTTTCTACCAGATGGCGTTGGACTTAGAAACTTTGCTTATTCTGATTTTTATAAAACAGGAATAAATGAAAATTTTGAAATTGTTTTTTGGAATAACACCCCGTTCCCATTATCCGAATTTGGATTCAATGAAATTAAAATTGAAAATCCAAAAACACATCCGCTGACGGATAGTTATAAAAATATCAAAATTCAAGCAGAACTGAATGTAAACCTTAAAAAGACAAAGGACAAAGTTTATGATTCGTATCGATTTCCCTTTAAGTTCTCCAATCTAAAAGAAACAATCAAAAATAGTTTTGTCATTGCATTAACTCCATTTTACTCTTCAGAAAAAGGGTTACAAAAATTGAGACATAAAATAAATAAATTAGAACGAGAAACCGCCTATTATAAACAAAGCAAATCGATATTAGAAAAAGAAAAACCAGCTTTTATTTTCTGCACCAATCAACGACCTGTGGTAGCCATTGCGCCGCTTTTAGCTGCTAAAGATTTGGGAATTCCGACGGCTACATTTATTTTTTCTTGGGACAATTTACCAAAAGCAACCTTAGTTGTATCAACCGATTTTTATTTTGTTTGGAGCGAACACATGAAATCGGAAATGCAATTGTATTATCCACAAATTCCTACTGATAAAATAATCGTTACAGGAACACCTCAATTTGAAGCTCATTTTGAAAAGAAAAATGGGATATCAAAAGATGATTTTTTTAGTCAAAATAATTTAGATATAAACAAAAAGTACATTTGCTATTCTGGCGATGACGAAACCACTTGTCCTGATGACCCACAATATTTAGAAGATGTGGCAAACGCCGTTTTGAAATTGAATCAAAAAGGGTATAACTTGGGAATTATCTTTAGACGTTGTCCGGTTGATTTTTCAACAAGATATGATGCTGTTTTAGAAAAATTCAAAGAAATCATTGTGCCAATTGTACCACTTTGGACCAAAAAAGGAGATTTTTGGAATACCATCTTGCCCACTCCCGAAGATATTGTTTTGCAAATAAATACTATTGCACACTCTGAATTGGTTATAAACCTTGGTTCATCTATGGTATTTGATGCTGTAACGCACTATAAACCATGTGCTTATATCAACTATGATGTCGTAAATAAAAAAATCCAAAATTGGTCGGTAAAGAAAATTTACAATTTTGTACATTTTAAATCTATGCCCAATAAAAATGCTGTTTTATGGTTAAACGATGCTTCAGAAATTGAAACAAAAATTAAAGTCATTATCGATGGCGATTCTTTTTCATTACAAGCTGCTCAAGAATGGTTTGTTAAAATCAACCATCCTAAACCGGAAGAAGCCTCAAAACGTATTTGGAAAGGAATTAAAGCTGTTTTGGGGAAGACTAAATAGAATTAAAAACGACAGAATAACCATACAATATTTCTATAAAAAAATTTACTAAGCGTGAGATGTATTATCTCTTTTAAAAAGGAACAAAAAAACAAAATAAAAAATTTATTTTACTCTAAAAATGAATCGTGGTGGCTCATCGGCTTTTCTATGATTTTAGCTGGTGGCCTAATGATAGAGCCCCAATTAATTTGTTCTTCCCTCCTAAAAGGGCAACTGTCAGACATGTGGTTATATTGGAGTGCAAGTATCGGCTCTGCATTTAGCATTTCCTTTTTTTCGCATTTATGGAGTAAGGTTCCGTTTAAAACGGAAAATGAATTTTTGCTTTTTCGCTATTCTGGAAAAGGGGCTAGAATACTTCATACCTTTAGAAGTCTATACTTAGGATTATTTATTGTTCCTTTTTTGATTAGTTTTAGTTTATTAGCTTATAGCAAACTTTTTTGTTTCATTGTTGGAATTGAATTAAAATCCACTATTATTTTATTGATGGGATTACTTATAATTCTTACTTTTTTTAATAGTTTGAAAACCCGACTTAAAATTGATTTTGTTCTCTTTATCGTTTTTATAGCACTGTTTTTAATTATAATAATTAACCTTTATGAAAACACGGGAGGATTGTGTCATTTATCGACTACGTTAAAAACTCAAAAAAACAGTTTCAGCATTATACCGTCTATAGGTTCTAGAACATTTAACGCCTTTATTGTTTTTGTTTTTGTACAATGGTGGTCGGCTTCTATTTTGGATTATCCTGACATGAATGGACAAAAGTTAATGGCAACAAAAAATAGTGCCGATTTAATTAAAAGCATATTTCTCCCTTCACTTTCTATTGTGCTTTTTAGATTATTATTATTTACACTCCCTTTTATGGCTGTTTATTATGGTTTTACTAAAGGCACAGCTGATGGAGAGTTGGCTTTTGCATTATTATTTGTAAAAGTATTACCTTCTTGGATGTTGATTTTAGTAGTGTTACTTTTTATGATTCCCTTTATTTCATTTGTTCAAAACAATCAAAACTGGGGAGGTTCATTACTAATTGAAAATTTTTACAAACACTCCATAAATAAAAATGCTGACCCTAAAAAATTAAAGAAATTAGGCATGATTGCGATGACTTATACAATCATAATTTCAGGATGTATCGCTATTTATGCTGATTCTTTAATTGGAATTACTAAATATTTATTTGCTATAACCGCAGGTGTTGGACCAGTATTTATGTTGAGATGGTATTGGTGGCGGATAAATGCTTGGTCTCAATTAACAGCAATGCTTTCAGCTTTACTATATCCACCAATTTTGGATTTGTTGTTTGAAAACAATAAGACTATACATCAAATTATTATTAACTTAGAAACCAACTATAACTTGGATTACTACCCTATTAAATTAATAATTTTGACAATTGTAGTTTGTGTTACTTGGGTTACCGTTACATTTATTACTGCTCCAACGGATAGAAATGTTTTACAAAATTTTGCAACAACTATAAAACCAGGTGGCTTTTGGAAAGGCTTTGAAAACAGTGGAAAATCCTTTTCTAAAACAAGAATACTTGCTTGGTTACTACTAATTTTAAAATCATTTCTGGTGTATTTTATGTTTTGGAATTTTCTTATTGGAAACTATATTTGGTTTATTGCTCTATTAATAGTTTTCATAATTATCTTTTATTTAGCTTATAAACTTATACAGAAAGCCAACAAAAATTACAATATAGAGTTTAACAAAGAGAGATAATACTTTAATACTTAAGTAATTTCA
>CAIRNC010000342.1 GCA_903879875.1 uncultured Bacteroidota bacterium | reverse complement strand
ATTTACGATTAACGATTTTTTTTTAAGTTCAATATCTTAGTTCTAGTCAAACAAGCCAATCAAAACAAAAGGCTCAAATCATAATGGAACTAAGGCATAAATATGATTTGGTGGTTCTACTCATTTGTATGAAGATGGGCAGAAGTAGTTAATATTATAAATCAAGGAACTCAAATAGCTAACAAATATCAAGACATTAAAGAATTAATAAAACAGTTTTACAATCACCATAAAGGCAGTTTGGGCTGTCGCCACATAGATTTAATAATCAGATAAAAGGGAATTATGATTAATTTCAAAACTATATTGTGATTAATGAAAATTTTAGGATTAAAAAGTCTAACACGATTAAAAAAATATAAATCATATAAAGGAGAAAAGGGAAAAATAGAGCCAAATATTGTAGAGCGTGATTTTAAAGCAATCCAACCAAATCAAAAATAGGCAACAGAAAGTACAGAATTTAATGTGTCTGGCAATAAATTATAGCTGTCGCCTATAATTGATTTATTTAATGGAGAAACAATAAGTTTTGAGCTGTCTGAAAGACCAAACTTTAATCATGTAATTAAAATGCTTAATAAGTCTTTTAGGAAAATACCAAATAAAACTAATTTACTTCTTAACTATGATCAAGTTTGGAAAAAAAAGAAAAATACTAGCAATTATTAGAGCAAAACGGATTCAAACAAAGTATGTCTAAAAAAAGAAATTGCCTTGAAAATGCAATTATTGAAAACTTTTTCGGAATATTAAAATCAGAGCTATTTTATCTTGAAAAGTATAAGTCTGTTAATGAGTTAAAAAAAGCAATAAAGTAATATATCCATTACTATAATAATGAACGAATTAAACTAAATCTAAAAGGAATGAGCCCGATACAATATCGAGCTCATTATTATCAAAATTAATTATAAAATTGTCTATACTTTTGGATGTACTCAACTTCGTGAGGTATTTTATACAAACAATCTTGAAAAACTATTTCATAGCATCTAACTTGGATTTTACTTCATTGTAAGTACCTTCGATAGTTTCAGAAACTTTTTTGCCATCTACAGTTTTAGTTATGGTAGCTGTTACATGGTTATTACCCTTTTCAAGGTCTTCCATAGAATCAACCTTTTCTTTATCACAACAAGATTTACCTTCACCTTCTTTACAAGTTGGAGCAACGAATTTTCCATTAGCATCATAGTGAGATAAGCATTTTTCTTTTTGCTCTGGAGTACATTTAAGACTGTCGCACATTGCTGCACATTCGTCTTTAGTCATAGTTGCACATTTAGACATGTCGCAATTTCCATTCATTTCTTCTTCAGAACAAGATGATTTCATTTCAATAGTACATTTCATTTCTTTTCCTTCTGGAGCTGTTCCGTTTCCTAAGATAGGAGCGATTACTAATCCAATCAAACAAGTTAATTTGATTAAGATGTTCATAGATGGACCTGATGTATCTTTGAATGGATCTCCAACAGTATCACCGGTTACCGCAGCTTTGTGAGCATCAGAACCTTTAAAAGTCATTTCACCGTTGATTTTAACACCCGCTTCAAACGATTTTTTAGCATTATCCCAAGCACCTCCAGCATTGTTTTGGAATACAGCCCAAAGTACACCTGAAACAGTAACTCCAGCCATATAACCACCTAACATTTCAGCAATTAATTGGTTATTTTCACCATAAACTAATTTACCTAACAATACAATTGCAATTGGGAAACCAATAGTCATAACTCCTGGCAACATCATTTCACGTAATGCAGCTTTAGTAGAAATTTCAACACATTTACCGTATTCTGGTTTACCAGTTCCTTCCATAATTCCTGGAATTTCTTTGAACTGACGACGTACTTCATACACCATGTCCATTGCAGCTTTACCTACAGAGTTCATTGCTAAAGCAGAGAACACTACAGGGATCATACCTCCAACAAATAACATTGCTAATACTGGAGCTTTGAAGATGTTGATACCATCAATTCCAGTAAACGTTACATAAGCAGCAAATAAAGCTAATGATGTTAATGCAGCAGAAGCGATTGCAAAACCTTTTCCAGTTGCAGCAGTTGTGTTACCAACTGAATCCAAAATATCTGTACGAGTACGAACTTCTTTAGGTAATTCACTCATTTCAGCAATACCACCAGCATTATCAGAAATTGGTCCAAAAGCATCGATTGCTAATTGCATTGCAGTTGTAGCCATCATTGCAGAAGCAGCAAGAGCCACACCGTAGAAACCAGCTAAAGCATAAGTTGACCAGATTGCTCCAGCAAACAATAATACTGTTGGAAATGTAGAAATCATACCAGTAGCTAATCCAGCGATTACATTAGTTCCAGCACCTGTCGAAGATTTTTGTACAATTGCCAAAACTGGTTTTGTACCTAAACCTGTATAATATTCCGTTACTGATGAAATAGCACCGCCAACAAATAATCCGATTAATGAAGCATAGAAAACTCTCATTGAAGAAATATCTTGTAAACCTTCACCAAAGAAAGTCATTTTCATAGTTTCAGGCAGCATCATTCTTACAAGGAAGAAACAAGCAACTGCAGTTAGAACAATAGAAACCCAGTTCCCAATATTTAATGCTTTTTGAACTTGCGCCTCTTTAGCATCATCGTTAGAGATTTTTACTAACATCGTTCCGATGATAGAAAATAAAATTCCAAAACCAGCGATAGCCATTGGCAATAAAATTGGACCAATTCCACCAAAAGCATCTTCTATTTTTCCGCCCATATCTTTGATAACATAGTTACCAAGAACCATAGCTGCTAGAACTGTCGCTACATAAGAACCAAATAAATCGGCACCCATACCAGCAACATCTCCAACGTTATCTCCAACGTTATCTGCAATTGTAGCAGGATTACGAGGATCGTCCTCAGGAATTCCAGCTTCAACTTTACCTACTAAGTCAGCACCAACATCGGCAGCTTTAGTATAAATACCACCACCAACACGAGCAAACAATGCAATAGATTCAGCTCCTAGAGAGAAACCAGCTAATGTTTCAAGAACAACAGTCATTTTTTCAGTACCATCAATTCCCCAAACTCCGTCCATAAATACATTGAAGAAAACAATGAAAAATGTTGTTAAACCTAAAACTGCTAGACCAGCAACTCCTAATCCCATTACTGTTCCACCACCAAAAGAAACTTTTAATGCTTGAGGTAAACTTGTACGAGCAGCTTGCGTTGTTCTTACATTAGTTTTAGTTGCAATTTTCATCCCCATATTTCCAGCTAAAGCCGAGAAGAAAGCACCGAAAATAAATGCAACAACAATTAATAAATGCGTTTTAACACCTGGTAAAAAAGTAATACCTGCCAAAACAATACTTGCTATAACAACAAAAATTGCTAATAATCTGTATTCTGCTTTTAGAAAAGCTAAGGCACCTTCATAGATGTAATCTGAAATTTCTTTCATTTTACCATCACCAGCATCTTGTTTTAAAACCCAAGATCTTTTGATTGTCATAAAAGCCAATCCTATTAATGCCATAACTATTGGCACATAAATCATCATTGATTCCATAATATAATTTTGTTATAAATTTTGTCCGCGCAAAAGTAATAAAATGATGTTAAAAAAAAGAAAATATACAAAGTAATTCAACTAATAGTTAAATTATTTTGAATTTTTAGTTTGTATAAGCAAAACCATATGAAACTATTTAAGTTTAATTTTCAATTTAACAAGTTACTTTTTTATTATAAATTCTATTTTAATAATTTTTTATTTGCTAATTTAATTCTATATATTTTTTTTTAAAATTTTAAAGCTCTTAAAGTTCATTTGTAACTTCAATTGGTTGTTAATTTAATTTGTAATTTTAATATATTTTTATTCAATTTCGATCAATATATAATATGAAAAATTTACTTAACAATACAATATTTTCATCTAAAATTCAAAGGAAAAAAAGCGATTAAGTAAATTAATTTACTTAATCGCTTTTCAAGAATAATTTAAATTTTGTTAATCTTTAAAGATAAAATTTTTCAATTTTATTTTTGATAAATTTACTGTATTTTAAAATTATCGTTTAACCATTTTCAGTGTTTTAATATTGTTATCTTGAGCTACATTTACAAAATATATACCTGAAGATAAATTTTCACCAAAACGTGTATTTATTAATTCATCTGGATTGATTTTTTTATTTTCTAATTGTTTTCCAGTTAAATCAAATATAACTACTTGTATTGATGTTGTACTTCCTGAGAACACATTTAGATTAAAGTAATTATCGAATGGATTTTGTTCAAAGTTAACATCCCAATTATTACCAAATGCATCTAAATCTATATGTTTTGCAATTGAAGAAGGAGACGAAATTGTACATGCTGTTCCGTAAGGACCAAAACTACCCGTTCCTCTTTTTATAGCAACATCAATTGTATAGTTAGTATTATAAGCCCAATTAAAATTAGTCAATTTAAATATTCTAGTAGCACGCGTTACATATTGTGTTGTTACACCGTCATTTATTCTAAATTGATATGAAGTTGCACCATCTATCCAATCAGCATAAATAGAAGTACTTACTGAAGCAATAGTAGTGTCACATTGAGATGTTTGAATTTTCGTTGTTGGAAGGCTTGGCATTGTTATAGTGCATGCGCAACCGTACCCTTTATAAGACCCATCAATTTTTAAAGCAACATCAACAGTGTATGTAGCTCCAAATTGCCAGTTTGGAAAACTAGTTAATCGGAATCTTCCATTAACGGATTCAATATAAATTGTATCAGTACCATCAGTTATTCTAAATTTATACATACTTGGATCAGATGTTCCTGGATCTTCAGCGTAAACTATTGATCCAATAGATTCTAATGTTCCACCACATTGACTAGCGATTATTTTTGTAAAATCACTACAACCAACATTTAATGAAACTGTTTCGCTTGTTGAACAATTTGAAGTAAATTCAACTCTAACTACTGAATCTAAATTACAAATTGTAGAAGCGTTTATGTCAACAGTAATAGTGTCTGTACCTTGCCCCGAGGTTATAGTCATTATAGATGGTACAGTCCAATTAAACCCAGATCCAATTGTTGTTGGAACAGAATAAGTAGCAGAACTTATTGAACAAATTTGATTTGGCCCTGTTATTTCACCACCTAAACGTACTACAGCAATTGAAGTATAATTACTAGTTCCACACGATGTGTTTGCCGCAACTGATATATTTCCATTAATAAAATTAACTAAATCGAAATTAACTGTTATACTACTAGTGCCTTGTCCTGAAAATATTGTTGCTCCAGCTGGAACAATCCATGTATAACTTGATATTCCTGGTAATGGAACAATACTATAAACACCTTGACCTGGAGTAGAATTCAGTAATGTTCCTGCTTCATCATATGTGTTTTGATACATTCCACAAAGCACCTTCGGTCCTGTAATAGGTTTAGGCATTATTGTTGTTGACACAATTCGAGTTAATTCTTCGCTTAAACCACATGTTGTATTTGATGCAACTCCAATTGTTCCTTGAACAAAATCTCCTGAAAAAGATACTTCAATTGAATTAGAACCTTGACCAGATACAATTGTCATCCCTGTTGTAACAGACCAAATGAATGTGGCACCTGTTATAGCTGGTGTTGAAAAAGTTGCTGTTGATAAATTACAAACGTGTGAAGGCATTTCAATAGTACTAGGCATTGTTGAAGAATAAACGGGTAAACGTTTTCCATCACTTATTCCGCAAGAACTTGTTGCTTTTACTCGAATAACTCCACTAGTATATCCACTATCAATCGAAACGGTTATACTTGAAGTTCCTTGTCCAGAAGTAATAGTCATTAGATTTGGAACTGACCACGAATAAGTTGCTCCAGAAATTGGGGTTGTAGAATATGTAGCTGTAGTTAATCCTCCACAAGTTGAACGTGGACCTGAAATAGATGTTAAATACGGAACTTTACTAGCATAAATTTTAACTGAATTTGATTCACCACAATTATTTACAGCCTTTACACTAATAAATCCACCTTCAAATAATGGATCAACATTAACCACTAACTCATTCCCAATACTTGTAAAAACTGATAAACCTGCGGGTAATGTCCAAATATAATTTGTACTTCCTGTAGGAATTGCAGGTACAGTATAGGTGGCAGAAGTCATTCCACATAGATTTATCGGACCAGAAATTTCTTCTAAAACTAATGTTGAAGAATTCAAATAAATCATTGTAGATGAACTGTAAACCGTAGATCCTCCACCAGAAATTTCAGCACGATAATAGGTAGTTGAAGCTACATTAGTAGCTGTTAATGTTGTTGAAGTATTTGAAATATTTGTAACATTTGAACTAAAATCGCTTACAGACGATCTTTGCCATCTTACAATATTACCAACTTGCCCACTTAAAGTTAATAAAGTGCTATTTACCCCGCTACAAACATTTGTTCCACCTGAAACAGTTCCCGGAACTAGAGATATTGTTGATACAGTAACAACATTACTGCTAATATCTGAAGAACAAACTCCACTTGTTAAAACAGCTCTGTAATAAGTAGTTGCTGATAAATTAGTAGCAATATAAGTTGAAGAATTTGCCCCACTTATATTACTAAATGAAACATTATTTGATGATGATTGCCATTGAATACTACCTGTATGACCGCTTAATGTTAATGTTGAACTATTTGTTCCTTCAAAAACAGTCGTTGTTCCTGAAACAGTTCCGCCAACTGAAAGTGGACTTACAGTTACTGCTGCTGAAGATGAATTAGCTGAAGAGCAAACTCCATTTGTAACATTAGCTCTATAATAAGTAGTAGAATTTAAGTCGGTTGCAGTGTAAGTAGAACTATTTTCTCCAATAATATTTGTAAAAGAGCTGTTATTTGAAGAAGATTGCCATTGAATATTTCCTGTAAAACCACTTAATGTTAAAGTTGTACTGTTAGTTCCCGTACAAACTGTTGCGGCGCCTGAAATAGAACCCGGAATTGATCCCGTTATTACAGTAATTGTTGCAGTATTTCCAGAAGCAGGAGTTATTGTACACCCGCTCATTACAATTCCTGTAATAGTGATTGTGTTAGATCCTGAATTAGCTAAATTTCCTGTTGTAAATGTTCCAAATCCGCCAGAAATTACTAAAGAAGCTGTACTTGTTAATGAATTTGATCCAGAAACAGTATAATTAGCGGTATAGGTACCGTCAACCAAACCTGAAGTTGAAACAGAAACTACTGAACCTGTACCAGGACAAATAGATGTAGTATTTGGAATGCTGAAATTAGCACTTGTTAATGAGATTGTATTTGCAACTGTTGCAGTAACCGCTTGTCTTGTTGAAGAGCAACCCCCAGAAACAGTTCCTACATAATAAGTAGTTGTTGCTGAAATTGATGGAGTGTTAAAGCTTAATCCTGTTCCTTGAGATGTTCCTGCTGTTGCAACCGTATACCAATTAATATTGGATGCCGTACCTGTTACGTTTGTAGCAGATAGTGTCACTGCACCTGTTGTACAAGTTACACCATTAGCAAAAGTTAAAATATCATCACCTGTTATTGTTACTGCTGTTGCAGTAGGCGTATTACTAGTACATCCACTAGTTATTCTAACTTTATAGTATTTGGTTCCAAGCGCACTTATATCTGGACTATAGCTGCTAAAAATTGCACCTGAAATATCAGTATATGTTCCGCCAGCACTTGTTGAAGTAGACCATTGATAGCTGTATGTACCAGCACCTCCTGTTGGCGCAACGGATAAACTTGTTACAGCAACAATTGAATTGAGACAAAGATTAAGTGCCGTTGGATTTAAAGTTCCTGCCAAAGCAGAACTTAAAATAGAAGTGATTGTAAAGTTAGTACTTGTTGAACTTAAACCAGAAGAAGCTTCTGTTACAGTTGCTCTATATAAGTATCCTGAAGTAGCAGCTGTTATAGTAAGTCCACTAGTTGTAGCACCACTATAAGTACCGTTATTTGAAACTGTTGACCAACTAGATCCACCATTTGTGGAAACTTCCCAGGAGTAAGTTAGAGAACCTCCCCCTATTGAAACACCATAAACTGATAAAAACGCATTACCTCCACCAGAAGTACAAACAACAGAGTTAGTTGCAGAAGTATTAATTGCGATAGAAGGTGGCACATTGATAGAATTTGCATTGTAACCCATAAAGGCACAATCTGAAACTCCTGAAGGCGTTACTTTTAAGGAAGCAATACTCGTATAATTTCCTGCATTAATTCCAAAGTCAGATAATTTAAAACCTACAAAACGAATATCTCGGGTTGTGTTAGAACTAGAAGTACTAATAGGTTTTGCTAATGAATAGGAAGTATTTGCTGCTACTGAAAATAAATCTAGAGAATAAGTGCCTAATTTAGATATAGCTGCTAAACTAATCGAAAGTGAATTTCCTACAGTTACTCCACTTGAATTAACAAATGCATAAGTATCTGTTGCTGTACCCGTTGGATCAGCTATTTGTGTTACCAAAATGTCTGGTTCGTTATCTGAAATTTTCGCTGGATCAATTGATACAATGGTGTAATTGGATGTTGCAGTTGCAGGCAGGTTAGTGTATCCTGTACCGAGATTCAGCCCATTTATACCATCTGTTAAAACATTTTGTAAAGTTAAATTTTTTACATTGTTGTTAGTGTAAATTCCAGAATTTGCATTCCCATCAATTTTTTTACCAGCAGCAATAAATAATGAAGCTGGAGTCCCTGTTGTACCCGTCAAAACAGCTGGAAGTGCTTTAAAAACACCTGGCGTAAAACTCACACCTCTACTCGTTAAACCAGCATCGTTAACACCTGTGGAATAAGTTGTTCCTTGATAAGAAAACGCCATTAAATTATGAGAGTTGTCTGGAAAAATTGGATTGGTTGTAGTAGTATTCGTATCCCAAAAACTACCAAAATCGGTAATGATTCGAGTTACAGTAGGCAAGGTAGAATAAGTAAATCCAACTCTTGCAACGTTTGCTGTTGCAACCCCGCTTTTAGACACCGTAATACTACCAGTTGTACCAGCAGCAACTACCGCCGTAATTTTGGTGCTTGAAACAACTGTAAAAGAAGTTGCTGCAGTTCCTCCAAAACTCACACCTGTAATCGATGAGAAATTCGTCCCAACAATAGTTACAACATCTCCAGTTCCTGCATAAGTAGGGGTGAAACTTGTAACGGTATGCTGTTGCGCAATTCCAGAAATTGATGCCATCAAAAATAGAAATAGCATCAAATTCAATTTTCCGTTTTTTAGTAATTTTTCTTTCATAATTTTTATTGTTATTTAATTATTTAAAAAGTTTTTTTAAAATTTAAAATCATTAATCAAAACCCGGATCTTAATATTTATTCGTTTACAAAACGATTTTATGTTAAAATACAATGTTTGATTAATGATTTTTCATCTTAAAAAGAACTTACTTAATTGCAAACATATTAAATCTCTTAATATGTTTTAACAAAGTGCACCTTAAATTTATGTAAAATAAGATTAAATTACAATAAAATCCGATTAAAATACAATATTCTGTTTTTATGTAATTTTAGTTAAATGCTTTTTATCGGTTTCAATCGTGTTTTTTGGGATGTTTATAATTCTATTTGAAATGAATAGAAAATTATCTTAGGAATATTTCGATAGATTAAGTGAATTTGTTAATGATACTATTATATCGTTTAAACATATACAACAGTCTAATTTAAGCAAAAAAATAGTCGAACCTGCATAGTTTTTTTATAAACTTTCAGTGATTATTGCTTTAACTATTTCATCTAATTTAAGTCCAACTATTGTTTTATAGATTTTGAATGTAGTTTTTCTTTTCACATTGAGCCAAGCAAGTTCAGTTGAGTTCTGTGGAAAATGGAGGAAGAAAAATAAGTGGAATGTTTTGGCTGGGGAATAATTAATGAATTTCCTTTTTGAAAAAGCACCATTATCTAAAATAATTACTTTAAATTCTTGGTTGTTTTTAATTGATAATTCGTTCAAGAAGATTTGAAAGGAGAAGCACATCACGAAATCCTAAATTTAAATAGAAATATTGAGTAAAATTGTCCACATTACAAAACGGTAATTCCATTAACAATCTATCCTCACTAATTGGGGAATATGCTCCAAAAATGTAGACCGATTTTAATATGTTTTGGTAAGTACAAATTGGATTTACACCTTTGCAGTTAAGGCTCTAACATTTATTGTAAATAATTCAAATCGACTTTCGTCTTGTACATTAAAGATTAAAATGAGTGAATTTTTGGAGCTTTTTTTATGAGTTTTCAAGAATTATTCGGAAGTTTTCTTAAGAATCTACTGCAATCGAGTCTTTTTTTATTTGACTTTATCTAGACACTTTTAGTTTGGCACCAAAATGCCTTATCACATATTTGTTTACTGTGTGATGATTTATGCCTTCAGTAATGTAACTCTCAAAAATCCAATTAATTAAATCCACATAGAATCTAAAAGCATCTTTTGGAGAATTTAATCTTTGTTCAATTGCTATATGTATTTCACAATTGATTGTTTAAAACAAACTCTTTCATCAAAAAGTAATCCATGAATCTCTTTCTCAAAATAAGCTTTGCGCTATTCTTGATATATATTAAGGATTACTTTTAAGATAGCAGCTAGTTCAATTTTACTCAATTAAAAATAGTTTTTCTTAAAAAAATAAGAGCATTTGAACGCTATTCTTTTTGTGAATAGGTTGTTGTCTTATTAATTTCTTATGTTCTAATTCGCTTTCTGAGACAATTATGTTTTTATAGTTGTCTTATATAAATATCAAAAAATAGAATTGTATATTAGTCCAAAATATCAAAAAATAACCAAAAATAATTCAGACTATTTTT
>CAIRNC010000341.1 GCA_903879875.1 uncultured Bacteroidota bacterium | reverse complement strand
TGAAACAAACGATGCTAATTCTACAAAAAAACCTTTCCAAATGCCTCTGAAAAAACCAAAAAGCAAAAAGGCACTTAAAAATATATCGAGAAAACTCATAGAATAATTTTGTTTTTAAAGGGAATACTAATTTTTAACAATTAGCAAAGGTATAGAAATTTTGTGTCTCAATTTATTAACTGTCGTTCCAAACAACAAGTCTTTAATCCCAGTATGACCGTGGGTTCCCATTACTAACACATCAAAATCACCACTGTTAATTATCTCAGGAATTACAGTGTCGGGTTTGCCAAAACCCAATTTGGTATCCACCTGATATCCTTTTTCCGACAGCATTTGATGATAATTTAATAATAATTTTTCGTCAATTGTAGTTTCGTGATCGGCGACATTTTTTCCATAAAACAAGGCACCAACGGTTTCAACCACGTGTATTAAAGTATATTTTGCTGTAAGTCCACCCAAATTAAATGCACTGTTTATAGCTACTTCATCTGCATTTGAAAAGTCAACCGCAATGGCAATATTTTTTTTCTGATTGGTTTCCAAAACAGAAACCGTAAGTTTTAAATGATGAGGTGAATGGTTATGAATATTCCATTTCACTTTAGCTACAAACGGTTTTAAAATTATATAAAGCAATAAAATTAAAAATCCAAAGGCAATTGGAACAATAGTAAACCACAATACAACAGGATGTTTCGCCGTTTGTAACCAATCGGAAATTTCATCATAAACCAATTTTGCGTTAAGCGAAACTATAATTAGCGCAACAATCCAAGAAGCTATTTGAGTAAGTTTGCTGATTTGGAAACCATTCATTTTCTGTTTGTCGCTCACAAAATGAATCAGTGGAATAATTGCAAAACCCAATTGCAAACTCAAAATCACTTGACTCAAAATAAGCAGTTTTCCCGTAATGCTTTCGCCAAATAATAAAATGACAACGACTGCAGGAACAATAGCTACTAAGCGAGTAATAATCCGACGTACCCAAGGTTGAATCCTTAAATTAAGATAACCTTCCATGATAATTTGCCCCGCCAAGGTGCCCGTTACAGTCGAACTTTGTCCCGCCGCAATTAAAGCTATAGCAAATAAAATAGGTGCCCATTTTCCTAAAAGAGGTTCCATTAGTCGGTGAGCATCTTGAATTTCGGCAACATGATACATGCCGTTTTTATAGAAAGTGGTCGCCGCGAGTATCAATATGGCAGCATTCACAAAAAAAGCCAAGTTCAAGGCAATGGTACTATCGATAAAGTTATATTTAATAGCCTGTTGAATACCTTCTTTGGTTCTGTCAAATTTTCGTGTTTGCACCAATGAGGAATGGAGATAGAGATTATGTGGCATAACCGTAGCCCCAATAATTCCAATAGCAATATACAATGCCGCCGAATTAGGTAACGATGGAACCAAACCATAAATCACTTTCCCGAGTTCCGGTTGTGCAAAAAACATTTCAAAAACAAATGAAATTCCTATGATAACAATGAGAGTGATAATAAAAGCTTCCATTTTTCGAATGCCCTTATTGATAAGAAACAGCAGTAAAAAAGTGTCCAAAACAGTAATTAAAACACCCTGAATTAAGGGTATATCGAATAGCAAATTAATACCGATTGCCATTCCTAAAACCTCAGCTAAATCACATGCTGCGATGGCTATTTCAGCTAAGAAATAAAGCATATAGTTGATAAAAGGCGAATAGGTTTCTCGTGAAGCTTGCGCTAAGTCGCGCTGGGTAACAATGCCTAATCTTGCGCTTAAACTTTGCAACAACAAAGCCATCAAATTGCTCATTAATAAAACCCAAAGCAAAGCATAGCCAAATTGACTTCCTCCAGCAATATCGGTGGCCCAGTTTCCTGGATCCATATAACCCACACTTATCAAGTAAGCAGGTCCAAAAAACGCCAAAATCTTCCGCCATTTAGACGTACTATTGCCTGTTGGCACCGATTGATTTACTTCTTCTAAAGATTTTTCCATTTCAAAAACAATTCTAGCCAAAAGTAAATAATTTTTATTGGAATCTCATCATTGTTTTTAAAGAGCAAAACGATTTAACAAAACAAGTACAATCAAATAGGATGAATCTTCTCGTTGTTATAATTTTTTAATTTCAAATCAATTTATAACATTTTTGTTATAAAAAAATATTTTCTAAAAAAATCATAACGCTTTTGTTATAAAATAAAATTTCAGAAAAAAATCATAACAAAATGAAAGTTACCCAATTATATAGAGATCAACTTGGACTGTCACAAGAATTGATTAAGAGGCTGTTTAAAGCCTATACTAGTTAATTACGGAAAAATAATATATGGCTAAATGCCCTTCCTCAACGGATTGATCTTTATCCATTTAATTGTTTTATGTCATTGTAAATAAAAACATTACGCTTTAAGATTATAACTGCACCAAATTGCATTTTATGATATCTTAAAGCGTAATGATAGTTTAATCGTTAAAATGTTTTTATTGTTTTACCCAATAAATTGTTTTTGATAAAAATGCTTTGTGCGCTACAATTTTAAGCTTTTTATCCTCCAATAAAATTTCCGCAGAAGCGGTCATGTCTTTTTTAGGATTATAAATGGTGGCTTTCCATTCTTTTCCATCAAATTTCACTTCCTTCAATACTACTTTTTTTTCAGGGTCTAAGCCTACAAACCCATCCGATGTTTTGGTAATGGTTATAATAGCTCCATCTTCTGTTTTGTACTTTCCTGTGAAATTATCAGTTGCTTTTTGCGAAAAGGCTAAAACACTGGTAAAAATTAATGCTGCTGAGATTAGAATTTTGTTCATTTTTAAAATTTGTTAAGTAATTTGTTATTAATTTTTTAGGTTTAAAATGTATCTTAAAGCGGAATTATTAGTTACATAATTTAGTAACCAATTGAAAGCTAGATTTAATCGGTTTCTAAATCCTGCTATTGGAATGATGTGTATAAACAACCAAGTTAAAAAAGCAAAGTATCCTTTGTAAAATCCTTTTGGCAAATCGACCACTGCCTTATGTTTTGATATTATTGCCATACTTCCTTTGTTTACATATTTAAAAGGAATTAGTGATTTTTCAGAAATTAAATTAGCTATGTTTTTTGCTAATAAATTAGCCTGTTGGATGGCTACTTGTGCTAGTTGTGGATGCCCTTTAGGATAGTTTACGTCAGAAATTTGCAAACAAACATCTCCAATCGCGAAAATATTTTTGGTATAAAGAACCTGATTGTATTCATTTACCAAAATTCTTCTGCCGGCTCCAATACTTTCTTCGGGTAATCCTTTTGCTTCTTTTGCAATAACACCAGCTGCCCATACTAGAGTATTTGAATTTATAGTTTCTCCATTTGACAATACCACTTTTTGATCTATTAAATCTTTAACTGCCAAATTCAGTTTTATATCCACTCCTAAACGGTTGAGTTGTTTGAATGCTTCATTTTGAGCTTTTTCGCTCATTGGCGTTAGTAGTGAGTTAGTAGCACTAACAATATGGATCGCTCCTTTTAATTCTTTTAATTCCGGGTATTCATTTGTGATTACCACTTTTCCTAGTTCTGAGAGCATACCTGCAACTTCAACCCCTGTAGGACCGCCACCAGCAATTACAATTGTTTTATATTTTTCTAATTCCTCTTTTGATTTACTTTGGGAAGCTTTTTCTAAATTTTGCAACAAATGATTTCTTATAGCCAAAGCATCAGTAATGGTTTTTAGAGGAAGCGCATTTTTTTTGATATTCTCCATACCAAAATAATTGGTCTCTGTACCCATTGCCAAAACAAGATAATCATAACTTATGGTTTGATTTTCTGTCTCAAGAGTGTTTTCTTGAGGGTTTATTTTTCGAAGCGATCCTAGTAGAAAGCGAACATTTGATGATTTGCCAAACATTTTTCTAAAAGGGTAACTAATATTTGAATATTCGACAAATCCTGTTGCTACTTGATAGATAAGTGGTGGAAAAAAATTATAGTTTTCCTTGTCTATAAGTATCACTTCAAACTGCCGTTTATTGGATAGTGATTTGGCTAAGTTAATACCTGCAAATCCACCTCCAACTATAACTATTTTTTGCATTTACTTTCCAGTTAAAAATTTTAAATCAGACAGTGCTAGTTGATATGCTAATTGAGTTGCATATAAATCGGCTTCGGCTTTCGCTAAAAGGGATTGTGTTTCTAAAATATCTGATTTTAAATTTAGTCCCGCTGCTTGCTTGTCAGTTTGTATTTTTAAAGCCTCTTTTCGATAATATAAGGCTTTGTTTGCAACGGCAATTAATGCTTCTGCTTGACTGATTTGTCGGTAGGCTTTTTCGATATCAGCATTTACTTGATCTTTGGTGTTTTTACAATTTTCTTCCGCCTGTTGTAACTGGTATTTTCTTTGCGCCACAACTTGTTTGTTAGAAAATAGTTCTTGCATATTCCATTTCAAGTTAGCACCAACAAAAGGATTATTTGTAGCAAATAATATATTTCCTTTTTGATAGGTATAGCCTGCAATAATTCCTAAATCGGGTAGGTAACTTTGCTTTGCTGCTTTTATTCCTAATAGCGCTTTTGACTTATTGAGTGACGCAATTTGCAAGTCTATATTGCTATTGGCTGCATTTTCTTTATACTGATCAACTGAAATTGTGTTTGTTGTTGAAACAGTAACATCTTCTAATGCTATAGCATCATTTTTTATTCCAGAAAGTTTTTTTAAATCTTCCCAATAGTCTTGTATTTGAATGTTTAATTTTAAAAGGTTTTGTTCTTCATCGGCTATATTGGCTTGAAGTCCCGCTTTATTCACATCTATTGTTTTACCAGAGAGTAAGGCACTTTCTACGTCGTATAATTTTAATTTCGCCAATTCTAATTTAGCATTTGCCTCATTCGTTTGCTTTTTTGCAATTAAAATTCCATAATACAATTTTTCAACTGCTTGGGTAATTTGTAGATTGATTTTTGCTTTTTCTTTTTCGGTTATTTGAACATCAGCCTTATCCAAAGCAATACCCGTATTAATTATTGCTTGTTGTGTAATAGGCTGATAAATTGTAACCCCAGCATTATAGTTAATATGTTCGCCAAGAGTAAATGATTTGTCATTTCCAGGCAAAGTAATTGTAGTTGTTGGATTTAAAGGTAAGGAGCCAAAGGAACCCGCTGGAATAGTTAACTCCCCTAAATTTGCATTATACTGATAGGTAGAATTTAGAGTAGCACTTGGATATCTTTTAACTTTATCCTCTTTTATTTTTGCGTTTTTCTCAAGAACTTGAAGTGCTTTTATCTTTAAAACTGGGTTGTTTACTACAGCCGAATCCGTAATTTGTTGCAAGTTGTATTTTGGTTTTTGTTGCGCAAATAAACCCGAAGTACAAAACAGCAAAATTAAAAGCGTAGCATTGGTGTTCAAATGATTGGATTTAGAATTAGATTCAACATGCTCTTCTGATTTTAGCAAGTCTTTCTTATCACTCTCTTTTATCCAACCAATGTATAATATAGGTACGGTTAATAAAGCCATAAGCATACTCCACACCACACCAAAAGCCAATACACTAGCCAAAGGAGCCCACATAGGCGAAGCTGAAATAATCATTGGTAAAACCCCAATAGCCGCCGCCATAGCAGTCAAGAAAATCGGACGCAACCTTCTTTTCCCTGATTCAATGGCAGCCTCTTTAATACTCATGCCGTGTTTCATCAGTTCGTTGGTATGATCCACTAATATAATGGCATTTCTAACCACTATCCCTGAAAGCGCAATAAGTCCGACGAAAGCAGTAAAACTAAAATTATTGCCCGTCACAAACAATCCGAAGATGGCTCCAAATAGACTTAACGGAATGGTAAGCATAACAATAGCGGCTTCTTTTAGGTTTTTGAATTGGAATAGGAGTATGAAAAATATCAACACAATACTAACCATTAAAACAGTAATTAACTGACCTGAAGTTTCTTCTTGATTACCTAATTCACCACCATACTCAATTCGATATCCAACAGGCAGTTGTAGCGCATCTATTTTTGGTTTTATAACTTTTAGCAATTCAGAGGGTAATACACCTGCTACTGTTTCCGTTTGAACCGTTAGTGTTTTTACTCCATTTCGGTGCATAATTCTTCCTGGTTGCCATTGTGGAGTTAAGTCAGCAATTTGTCGCAAAGGGACATCTGCACCAGTAATCGGTGATTTTAAATAAATATTTTCCAAATCATTGGTTCCTCGGCGGCTGTTTTCATCCAAACGAAAGACAATATTTACTTGATTATTACCTTCATAAATGCTTGAAATGGCAGCACCACTAAAACCAGTGTAAACTGATTGTGAGATGCTCGTGGTTGTAAATCCTAACCGATTGGCTTCGTTATTTAACTTAATGCCAATGCCATAATAATCTTCGGCATAATCATTTCGAACCATCAAACTGCCTTTTTCATTTTTAATAATCGTTGCTGTTTTTGCTGCTATTTGTTTTATTGTATTGATGTCTTCGCCAATTATTCTAACCTCAATTGGTGATTTTAAAGGTGCTCCTTGTTGCATTAGTTTCACGAAAGGTGTTCCTTCGGGAATAAGGGAAGGTAATTTTTTGCTCAATTCTTCCGACAATTCATCTGTAGTTTGTTCAGTAGTGGTATTGATTACTATTTGAGCATAATTTGTCGCAGGAAATTCAGGCGAAAAATTATAGTAAAATCTTGGAGCAGCAGTTCCTGTGAAGGTAGCATAGGTAACTATTCTTTTATCTCCTTTTAGTAAGGCTTCTGCTTTTAAAATCGCTTCATTGGTTTTTTCTAATTTGGTACCTGTAGGCATCCATAATTCGATTACAAATTGGCTTCGTTCGGCAGCTGGGAAGAATTTTTGTTTGATTCCATTAGAGAATAATAAAGCTGCCAATGCAATGGGAAGTAAGCTGCAAATAATTGTTGTTTTAGGATGCACTACACACCAATCTAATAACGAATTGTATCCGTTTTGCATATAATCCAACAAGGATAATTTTTTCTTTTTCTCTTGATTATTGTTTTCAACTTCAAGCGGTTTTTCGTGTAAACCTTTTTTAATGAAGGTGTAACATAGCAAAGGAGTCAACACCATTGCAACCAAAAATGAAGATGCCAATGCTATGGCAACCGTAATAGGTAAGGCAAAGATAAATTCGCCAATAGTGCCATTCAATAAAACCATAGGCATAAAAGAGGCGATTATAGTAACCGTTGCCGCTAAAACAGGCACTACTAAATCATTGGCACTTCGCCAAGCAGCAGTCCATCGGTCAACGCCTTCGTCTAACAATTCTACATAATTATCTGCAATTACTATGGCATCATCAACCACCATTCCTAATACAATGATTAAAGCGGCTAAAGAAACTTGGTGCAATTCGATACCCATAGCATTCATTATTGCAAAAGTTACTGCAACGGTCATAGGTATTGCCATTGCTGCTACTGCTGCTATTCGTAAAGGCAATAAAAGAATCACCACAATAATTACTGAAATAATGGCTAGGAAAAATTCTTTAATAAAATGAGAAATATTTTCATCTACCACTTGAGGTTGGTTTACAATAGTAGTAATTTTTACAGTACTTGGTAATTGCTTTTTTATTTCTTCAATTTTAAGTTGTGCTTCATCACCAAATTTCACAATGTTATTACCTTCATGCATTTGAACCGTTAACATCATGGCCTTATTGCCATTGACCGTTATAATACTATTAGGTTCGGCATACTTTCTTTTCAGATTTGCAACATCTCCAAGTTTAACAATCGATCCAGTTAGAGATGTACCCACTATTTGATTGGCTAATTCTTTTTCGGTGTTATAATATCCATTGGTATATAAAGGCGCTTTACTATTGTCGGTTTTTATATTACCCGTAGCATTAATACTGTTTTGCGATTGAAGTAATTGGGCTACTTGATCCATTCGCACACCATATTGGGAAAGCTTTTCTGAACTGGAGCTAACTACAATTTCTTCTGTTTGTTCTCCAACGCGTTTTATTTTTGAAGCCGCAGGAATGGTACGCAAATTGTCTTCTAATTTTTGAGTATATTCCTTCAACTGGGCATAACTAGCCTCGTTGCATTCTAAAGCTATTACTAATGCTTCTGTATCTCCAAAGTCAGAGTTAACAATAGGCCCTTTAACGCCTTCGGGCAAATCTAATTGTCTTGAAATTAACAATTGGTGTCTTAATTTACTCCAAAAAACATCGGGTTGTTTTACTTTTTCAGTGAGTTCAACATTTACAACTACTTCACCATCTTTTGTAGTTGAATATGTTTTTGCTTTGTTTACTTCTTCATATTGAAAAAGGTATTGTTCGAGTTTCTTGGTTACTTGGTCTTCTACTTGAGCCGAATTAGCTCCTGGGAAAAAGGCAACAACAAGTCCTTGTCTAATCGTTATTTTTGGATCTTCTCTGCGAGGCATATTCAATAATGAATTTACACCCACAGCAAATAGTAGTAACAGTACCGATAATGTAACATGTTTATACTTTAGTGATGCTTGTATTATATTCATTGTCGTTTATTTATTAATTGTAATTAATGAACCATCATTCAATTTGGTTTGCCCAGCAGTAACAACTGTTTCTCCAATAGTAAGTCCAGATGTAATTGTTATTTTATTATCGATTACATTACCAATACTAATTTTTCTTTTAAAAGCTTTGTTTTGCTTTTTATCTACTACAAAAACATAACTTTGATTGTCTAAGTCGTGCAAAATGGCTTCGGCTGGAAGTGTAATCGTTTCTTTTTCTTGAGAAGAAGAAAGTTTTACTTCGGCAATCATGCCTGGTCGAATTAATTGTTTAGGGTTTTGTATTTCAATTTTAACGGTAAATGCTCTAGAAGTAACATCCGCAGCTGAACCTACTTCTATTACTTTGCCTGAATAGGTTTCGTCCAATGAGGAAATGAATACCGAAGCGGTTTGACCTAATTTGATATGGTGTAATTCGCCTTCAGGAATATAAGCGATAACCTTAACAGTGCTAATATCAGAAATGACAAATAGCGGAATTCCGACACCTATGATTTCGCCCACTTCTGTTTGTTTTTTTAGCAAAACACCGCTAATGGGTGAAAATAATTTTGTGTCCGATAGGTTTTTTGCTTGTAATTTTTGTTGGGCTTTAGCTCCATCTAATCCAAAACTAATTTTCGAAAAATCGCCATCACTTACACTCCCTCTATCGTGAATGGTTTTTAATCGTTTAAATTCATCCGCTGTAGCATTTACTTGTGCATCTGAAATTTCTTTTGCAATGGCATAATTGGCAGGGTCAAGGCTAGCGATTAACTGATTTTTAGTAATGTTTTGCCCTTCTTTATTCGAAATGTAGTTTACTTTTCCGGCAACCATAAACCCTAAACGCACGGTGGTTTTTCCTTCGATGTTTCCGCTCATCGAAATGAGATCGTTAGCCATTATCTTATTTACTTCTTCGGTTTTTATAGCAATAGTGCTTTGTTGAATGGCTGTATTCGTATCATTTTTTTGTTTACAGCTTACTAATAGTAGCATTAGCATAATTGGATAAATAGTTTTTTTTCTCATTTTTTCTTTAAATTTATTTTACACAAAATATTGTTCTTGAATTTGTATTTGTTTAACTCCTAAAAATTGAAGTTGGTTTTCTATGTTATTAGAAAATAATTTGGTACCAGAAACAATAAAGTTCATTTCAGACATTACATTGATGTTAAGGATGGTTTCAAGTGCGGCTTGAATTGCTTTAGTTTCTATAGTATTTTCATAAAATACTATGCATTGAAGCGCAAATAGTTTTTCAAGCAAATCCAATTCTTTTTTAAAAATGAATTGATTGCTTTGGCTTATGTACAAAACAGAAACATGATGTGTTTCTTGATTTGCCAATTTGGATTTTATTTTTGGAAACGTTGTGGCTATTCCGACATCATCAATTATAAAGCAATGATGTACTCCACAAATTAAGCTAAATTCATTCATTTTGCTATTGTTTTATTACAATGCAAATGAAGAGTATAAAAAGCAAAGCATTTTTAATCTATATTAAAAAATGCTTGGCAACTTATAATTTAAAGTGACGCTATATTTTGGCTCTAATTACACTTAAAGTTTGTTGGGTAATGCCCAAATAGGAAGCAATGTGTCCAAGCGGAGCACGTAATAAAATATTAGGATAGCTTTCTAACATAAAGTTGTATCGTTGTTCGGCGGTTTGAAATTGGAGTGCATATAGCTTATCAGATATCATTTTTACAATATCTATCAAAATCGTTCTGACAGTCCTTTCTAATATTGGTAAATTTAGTAATAGATTTTCAAAAGCATAAAAATCAATCAATCTGACTGTCGTATCTTCAAGCACATGCCAATTGTATTGATTGGGTAAATTATAAAAAATAGAGTCAATGGGTGCACTAAATGAATTTTCATCTAAAAATAGGAATGTGATGTCTTTTTCTTCTTTTTCGTAGTACAATCGAACCAATCCTTCTTCAATAAACATAAACTTATGATACTTTTTTTCAGAAGACATGATTTTTGTCCCTTTGGAAAGTTGTATTGGTTTAAACAACGAATTTAATAATTCATGTGTCTCTTGTGGCAATTGATGAATTTTATTTAAATATTCAATGATATCCATTTTCTGAAAGTAAGATTTATAGACTAATCCAATTGTATGATACAATTACAAATGAATATTGCAAATATAGAGATTCAATCTAACTATCTTTCTATGAAGCACATCAATTGTCTTTTTTAGTTTAGTATATAAAACGAACGGATAGGTATTATCCAATGTTTTTTTAATTTTTGTGGTTTAAAAATAAATAATAAATACCATCATCACTAGTAATAGCTACTATTCCTTACTTATTTTATAAGTAGTAATTCCTATACTAGTTTCTATTTTTACAAGATAAATTCCGTTTTGATAGGTAGAAAAATTTATAACGGTTTGCTTATTATTTAAAATATAGGAATTGAGTTCTTGTCCCAAAATAGAATAAATGGTTGCTCGATTTCCGATTTGATTTTCTGGAATTATTAAATTTAGCTTGTCATAAACTGGATTTGGAAATACCACTAATTCATTTTCATTTGTTGCATTACTATTTCCTAAACTTGTTAGTTGGTATACCCTAACATAATCAATTTCCATTGTAGATTGCACAAAGTTTGCCGTTACACTTGGCAGCACTGCAATGTTTAATAAAATGTATTGTTCAGCGTGAAAAGGCCAAGTATATTGATTTTTAATTAATGGTTCATAATTGAGATGATTAATTCCATCAACGCTAAATGTTATTCTTTCATTATTCCATTCTACTGCATAAACGTGAAAATCACTACACACACCATTTTTAATTTGATAATTTGCCGTGAATTCATCTGTTGATAAATCGCCATTAATTGGATGATGAACGGCACTTGATATGTTATTAGACCCCCAATATTCCATAATGTCTACTTCGCCACAGGCTGGCCAAGTAACAGCTCCGTATCCATTTAATTGCCAATAGGCTCCCAACTCATTGATGTTTTTACCTAACATCCAAATGGCAGGTAAAGTCATGTTTCCGTCAGGTAATTTGGCACGTACCTCTACCTTACCGTATTTAAAAGAAAATTTAGAATTCAATCGTGCAGAAGTAAATTGTTTGGTGGTACCTTGATTTGTATATGGTTCACGTTTTGCCACTATTTTTAAAGTGCCATTATTAACATACGAATTGTCAATACGGTTTGTATAATGTTGTTGTTCATTGCCAAACCAACTATTTCCCATTGGAAATTGAGTCTGCTGAAACCAGTTTAAATAATTTATTGACCCATTTCCATCAAATTCATCCGACCAAACTAAATTATCATAAATTACATTATTTGTAACTGTATATTGAAAATCATCAAGGTAGGCAACAACTTGACTTGTGTTGTTTTCTCCATTTATTTGAATAAGAACTCTATTGAAATCGTTTCTTGACAGTGGATTTGGAGAAGCAGTATCGAAATTAACAAAAGTATCAGAAGCAAAATTAAAAGTAATTGTTTGCCATTGGTTCAATACAATGGGTTTAATAATTTCGCATTGTGTTGACCAAGGTTCGGTCAACAAACTATTTTGAAGTTTCAATGAAATTTGATTGGTTTGGTTGCCAATAAGTCCATTAGAAGGAACATATATTTTTAAGGAAAAGGTACTATTGTTATTTAAATTAAAATTCCCCACCCCATTAAAACCAACGTATGCATAAAGTGCCCCAGTATCGGAATATTTTAATACTGTTCCCGAATTATTTATAACCGATGGATATGGATTTATAAAATGATTGTCCATTCCGCAATCACCACCATACCAACTTAAAATAGTCCCATTTCCCTCAAAGTCGTCGCTTAAAGTTTGAAGTTGAGAATAAATAATGTGCGAGGAAAAAAACAGACATGTGAAAATAAAATTCCGCATAAAATAATTAAAGTTTAATTAAACAAGCAACAAATATAATACTAGTAATCAATTCAAAATTAAAATTATAGCGTTAAATATTTGTGGCTTATGCTAATTTGTTTCCTGCTTTAATTTGTACTTAATTTAAAATTAAGCCTAAATTATCACACCATCACTCATTTCAATAATCCTATCACAATTATTGGCAAAATCATCATCGTGGGTTACTGCGATAATGGTTTGTCCTCTTTCTTGCGTAATTTCTCTAAAAATATCAAAGACAATTTTAGTGTTTTTGGTATCTAGATTTCCAGTTGGCTCATCTCCCATAATAATGGAAGGCTCGTTGATTAATGCCCTTGCAATGGCTACCCTTTGTTGTTGCCCACCCGATAATTTATTGGCTTTTTTTAAGGCTTGCTCATGTAATCCTAATAATTTTAAATTTTCGTATGCTCTTGCTTCTATTTCTTCTTTTGATTTTTTATTGAGTTTTAGGGCAGGTATCATTACATTTTCTAAAGCTGAAAATTCAGGTAACAAATAATGAAATTGGAATACAAAACCAATATGTTCATTTCGAAAAGCTGCTAACTCATTTTGCTTTTTATTAGTCAATACTGTGTCCTTAATGGTTAAGCTGCCTTCATAATCGGTATCCATAGTAGATAATACATACAACAAAGTAGATTTACCGCTACCGGATTTACCTACTAAGGCTAGAAATTCGCCTTTTTTAACTTCAAAACCTATTTTTTTTAGTACTTGAAACTTATCAGGTTCGTAAAAATATTTAACAATATTATCTGCCTTTAAAATGATATCATTCTGCATAATTATCCTCTTATAATGGTTACGGGATCAATTTTTGAAGCCTTTCTTGCTGGTATATACCCTGCAATAAATGTGGTGATTAAACCAAACATAAATGCGAGTACATAATCTTTTAGTGTATATGCCATCGGTAGTGAATGCAACCCAGCCACTTCAAATGGTATTTTGTTTACTAAGTTGGCTATTAAGTAACCAAAGCCTAAACCTACAAATCCGCCAATAATACCTATTACAATTGCTTCGGTTAAAAAGATTTGGGTAACATCAGGGCCAGAAAAGCCCATTGCTTTTA
>CAIRNC010000340.1 GCA_903879875.1 uncultured Bacteroidota bacterium | reverse complement strand
GATTATTATACACAGATTTACAAGCTTCAGATACTTACTGGTATTAACTTACAGAATACTGCTAAATGAATATAATTAAGTTTATTAAAATACTAATTCAAAAGATAAAATACATAATTATTTTACCAATTTTGGTTGGTGGAATTGTATTTTTTCTTACCAAGGATTTACCCGTAAGTTATGAGTCGGAAGCTACGATTTTTACAGGAATTACCTCAAATAGTGGTTTAGAAGTTATAGCAACTAAAGTTGATAATAATGCAACCCAAAATGAATACAACAATGTTTTGACAATATTTAAATCCGATTTGCTTTTTCAAGAAATATCATTACATCTTCTCACTCAGCATCTTATGCTCAAAAAGCCTAAAAATGATATTATTTCCGAAAAGGCTTTTAATCAACTTAAAGAAAATACTCCAGATAAGATTAAGAAACTTATTGTCAGTGGAAATTTTGAAAAAAGTTATGCAAATATAACGGGATTTATACAACAGGATGAAAAAAATTATATATATCATTTGATCAATTACGGTAATCTATATTATAGTATTGGCTCAATTTCGCGACTTAAAGTGGAGAGATTAAATGGCAGTGACATGATAAAGCTTACCTATGAGTCTGACGATCCGGGTATTTCATTTAATACTGTAAAATTTGCATCTGAAATATTTATTAAGAAATACAGCCTACTTAAAAGCAATCAATCAAGCTCTGCTGTAGAGTATTTTGAGCAACAATTGAAAGAAATCTCTCAAAAATTGGATGATGCTGAGAACAGACTATTAGCATTTAACACTGATAATACAATAATAAACTATTATGAGCAAACTGAACAAGTAACAACTCAACAAGAAAAAATTGAAATTCGACTTCAGGAAGCAAAAATGGAATGTGAAGCAGCCGAAGCCGTACTAAAAAAAATAGAAAAAGAAGTTGAATTACGTTTGAAAATTAATCTTAGAAACAAAGAAGTAATTGATATTCGCGAACAATTGGTGAATAATAACCTCCAAATTACCAGAGCCGAAATTGATGATAAAATTGAAAAGTCGATTATAACTGATTTGAAATCAAAACGTTTTTTGATTGAAAAGAAACTCGAAAATAAGATTGACTCGATCAATCTTTTCAAAAATAAGAGTGAAGGAATTGAATCTCAAAAAATATTGGGAGAATGGTTGGATGCTGTAAAGAATTTTGAAAGTTCTTCGGCAGAGCTAAAGTCAATGAAATTGCGTCAAATTGATTTTATGAAGCAATTTATGAAATATGCTCCACTTGGTGCAACTATTAAACGTATTGAAAGAGAAATAGATGTAGATGAAAGAGAATATCTTAATATTCTTAATCAACTTGGGTTGGCTAAACAAAGACAACAAAATACTGATATGGTTTCGAATATGAAAGTATTGGACGAGCCAAAATTCCCAATAAATGCTATACCATCAAAAAAGAAATTATTCGTCATTATTGCAGTATTATTTACTTTAATATTCTATATATTAGGTGTTTTTATTGTCGAACTACTTGATTCTAGAATTAAAACTCCGTCACTTTTGAAGAAACTTTCGGGTTTAGATGTGCTCGCTGCATTTTGTTCTTATGAGAATAAAAAATTCATCAATACAGAGAAAATTACTGAAAAGGCTTCAATGTTTATTTTTGAAAAAATTAAATACTTATCGGCAAATACAAATAAACCATTTGTAATTCAGATTATTAGTAATTGGGATGGAGCAGGAAAAGAATACACTACGGGAATAATAAACAATGAAATTCTGAAGCATGGATTAACTACTTATTTACTTGCTAATTTTGAAACACAAAAGCAAAGTGAAAGTGTTACACCAGCCGAAAATGAATCTAATAGCGTGGTTGATAAGAATGTAGTGCTATTATATAATAGCTATTCTGAGTTAATCGCTGCTGAAAACATTACAGCCAATTTTATCATCAGTGTAATACCTTCAATAAGTAACGGAATTGAGAATTCATTAATTTT
>CAIRNC010000339.1 GCA_903879875.1 uncultured Bacteroidota bacterium | reverse complement strand
CTAACTCAATGAGTTTTTCTCCATCATTAGCCTCGCCAACTAATTCAATATCGGCTTCAAATTCTAACGAAAGCCGTAAACCGTCAATAAGCGATTGATGATCTTCGGCAATGATTACAGTTATTTTATTTTCTAACATATTTTTTTAATGTAGTGGTCAGTGTTCAGATTTTTAGTGGACAGTAGTTCAGTGTTCAGTAGTTTAGTGTTCTGTTTTTACCTAAAACCTAAAGTCTATTACCTACTATCTATATCGGTAAGTCAATAACAATAGTTGTTCCTTTAGTAAGTATCGAATCTATTGTAAAAGTGCCACCGAGTTGTTCTACCTTTTTTTCGATACTTTTTAGACCAATGCCTTCGCTATCGACACTATTATTTTTATCAAAACCTTTTCCGTTATCTTCTATTATAATATTGATTTCATTATTGCCGTCTTGAGTTAAGTAAATGTTGACTTCTGTGGCATTAGCATGTTTTATAGTATTGGTACAAAGCTCTTGAATCATTCTAAAAATAAATACTTCGAGGGTGTTTTCTAGCCTTTGGTCTAGCCCAAATGGAAATACTTGAAAGTTGATTTTACCTAAAATGCTCATTTTTTCTGCCATTTGATTCACCGCTACCAGCAAGCCTTCGGTTCCAATTACACCAAGATTTTTTAGATGTGAAATGGTTCTGATTTTCTGATACGCCTCTTCAATAAGTGTATCCGTTTTTTCATAGAGTTTATTTTCTTGAATATTGATTTCGTTTTTTTGACGTTTTAGATTCTGAAAATTAAGTTTCAAGGTGGCTAACATACTTCCTAAATCATCATGAAGTTCGTTGGCAATATTTTGACGTTCTTTTTCTTGACTTTCAAGCATTAAATCAATGCCTAATAACTCTTGGTCTTTGAGCTTTTTTTCATAGTTTTGAGTTTCTATTTGTTTTTCTTGAGCAGCAATTTTTTCTTTTTTACAAAAGTTTTTATAGTATAAAACCCCGATTACAATAATTATGAATAATAGGCCTATTGTGCTATAAATAATGATTTTATTATTTTGAATTGTTGTTTTCAGTTTCAGGTTTTCGAGTTCTTTCTCTTTGGTTTTATACTTGGTATCAATTTCAGTGATTATTTTTTTTTGCTCTTGTTCATTTATAGAATCCAAAAACTGTTTCGACAATTCAAAACGCAATAATGCTTCTTTGTAGTTTTTCAAATCTTTATAGTTCAAATAAAGAAATTCGTTTATATCGGCATTATAGGCTAATTCAAAATTAGTTTGCTTTATTTTGTATGCTTTTTGGAGTATTTCAATCGCCTTTTGGTATTGTTTTAAATGACTATAAGCGGCAGCTTGATTGATCAAATTGTCTTTTATATCGGAATTATTTTTACGAGCTAAAACAAGGACTTCGTTTTTTTTGAGGTAGAATAAACTAGAATCGGGTCGATGCAATACTTCGTTAAAAAGCACAGAGATATTATTGTAAATCGTAGATGCTATGGTATTGTTTTTTATTTTTTTATTTAACAAAATCGCTTTTTGAAATAGACGTAAACTTTCCTGAGCTTCTTGGTCATTTATTTTTAAAGAGGCAATATCCACCAATCCATTAAGCAATAAGGTGTCATTTTTTGAAGTTTTTGCATACGCCATATATTCATCAATGTAATACTGATAGCGTTTCTTATCATATTGGTAACAAGACATCGAGTAAGCAATTTGCAAATTTATAGCCATTGCCAAATCTTTTTTACCCAACGCTAGATATTGTTTTTTGGAAAGATAGTAAAACGGAAGTGCTTTTTCTTCTATGTTTTCATTTGAATAAGCTTTAGCCATATAAAAGGTCAATTGGGCTGCATCAAACTTTGAAATCGGTTTGCTTTTATAGGATTGTATTAGTGCTAATACTTCTTGATTTTTGTTTTCTTGTAATAGGTTTTTGATTGTATTAAAATTTGGATTTTGGGCAAAAAGACAACTACTCGTGAAGAAAAAAATGAGTAGTAGGAGCTTTTTATTGTGGGTTTTTATGGTGGACATTACCTTTTAACAATTATTCCTAATCCTAGTTTTCTAGGTCTTACTGGAAATTCATTAAATAATTCATCAATATCTATGTTAGTTATCCCACTTTTAATCATTTCAAATAAATTTTCAATATTATCATAAATAGAAATAAGTTCCTTTACACCAAAAGTATCGTCATGGAAGACAAAAAATAAACTTTCTTCTAAATTAGCATCAAATGGAACAGATTTATCATAAGGTGTAAGTTCATTTGCATCAATAGTTCGTTCAACTTCAAATGTTTTACTATTCAAAATAACTCCAGAATCTATTGTTAATTTCATGTGCATAAAAACGGCATTAATTTGAATTCCTCCAAAAACTTTTTTGCTGATGTTGTAGTCATGTAAAAATTCATATCGATTGTTTAAGTCTTCTTTAGGTATTGCAATTTCTGCTGAAATAATTCCGTTTGAATCAAATGTGCCTTTTGAGCTATAAGTTAAATCTACCATAATATTTATTAAAAGGTTATAATCTTCAAATGTAGTTGATTCAACTATACAAAAAATACCCATCGATGGGTATTTTTCAATTTTTCAATTTTGTTTAAAACATTAAAAATCAATATCTTATTTTTTAGGTTCAACTAAGTCACTCAAATGCAACCTGAGTGCATTGACCGAAATGCTAATTTCCCAAAAAGATATTCCTAAAGAAACCAACAAGGTAAATAAACTTAATCCAAACAGATAAATTCCGATGAGTTGCTGGTCTAAAAACAATAAAAGCATTGCAAATACCGATAAAAATAAACTCAAAACCCCAAACATTTGCATGTATCGGATTAATGTTAATCGCAAATTGAGATTTTTTATTTCAAGTAACGTTTTTGCACTTTCCTTGTCTTCATAATTTTGTTTTAAACTTCTAACAATTTGAGCTATAGTTAAAAATCGATTGGTGTATGCTAATAATATTAAAGAGGTAGCCGAAAAGAGTAGAGCAGGAGTTTCAATATGTAATGTCATTTTATATTAAGTGTTATGAGTTATTTATGAAGTACAAAGTTCGTGAAACTATATGGATTTAATTAAAAAACCTGCAAGTTCTCACTTGCAGGTCAAATAGCTATCTGTCTATTATCTAATAGACTATTTTATCAATTCAAAACTTCTTTTTACAAAAGCAGTTAATTCTTCTCCTTTCAATAGATTTTGAGATAATTTAGCCAAATCTAAAGCTTGTTTTACTAAGTTTTCTTGAACTGATTTGTCTTCTGTTTTCAATATTGAAGTTGCTAAATCGGAGTTGGTATTTACAACTAAATTGTACATTTCAGGCATATTTCCCATTCCGAACATACCACCGCCTCCAGATTGGCTCATTTCCTTCATTCGTCGTATGAATTCGGGTTGCGTAATGATAAACGGAGCGGCATTGCTATCTAATGCTTCCATTTGAACGGAATACGTTTGACTTGCAATAATGGTTTCTAATGTCGTTTTCAGGCTTTCTTTTTCCTCATCCGATAGTTTAGAAATAGCGGTTTCTTCTTTTTTGATTAAATTATCAATATGATCAGAATCTACTCTAACAAAGGTTAAATTTTCATTATCACCTTCTAATTTCTGAATCAAATGGGAGATAATTGGACTGTCTAAAAGTAAAACTTCGTAACCTTTTTCTTTTGCAATTTCAATATAAGAGTGTTGTGCCTCTTTGTTTCCAGCATATAAAACCACTAATTTTCCGTTTGTATCGGTTTGATTAGCAGCAAGATTTTCTTTAATTTCATCTAAAGTCAAATAGTTGTTGTCAACAGTCGGATACAATACAAATGCGCCTGCCTTTTCATAAAATTTTGGCTCAGAAAGCATTCCATATTCTAAAACTATTTTAATATCGTTCCATTTTTTTTCAAAATCTTCTCGGTTGTCTGTAAACAAAGCTTTCAACTTATCGGCTACTTTACGAGTGATGTAGTTCGATATTTTCTTTACATTACTATCGGCTTGCAAACCAGAACGGGAAACATTCAGTGGAATATCTGGTGAATCAACCACTCCTTTTAACATCATCAAAAATTCAGGTACAATTCCTTCTACATTATCCGTAACATAAACCTGATTTTGGTACAATTGGATTTTGTCTTTTTGAATTTGAAGATTGTCTCCTAATTTTGGGAAATACAAAATTCCAGTCAAGTTGAACGGATAATCTACATTCAAATGTATGTGGAATAAAGGTTCTTCAAACTGCATTGGATATAACTCGTGGTAAAACGATTTGTAATCTTCGTCCGAAAGTTCCGTAGGCAGTTTGGTCCAAGCTGGATTTGGATTGTTGATAAAATTAGCAACATCTATATACTCCGTTTTATAATCTTCGGGAGCATCATCTGGTTTCGGAAGGGCTTCTTTTTTGGTGCCAAATTGAATTGGAATAGGCATAAATTTGTTATACTTATTCAACAATTCTTTGATTTTTGACTCTTCTAAAAATTCTAATGAATCCTCAGCAATGTGCAAAATAATTTCGGTACCACGGCTGGTTTTATCAGCAGCAGTTAAAGTAAATTCAGGGCTTCCATCACAGGTCCAATGCGCTGCGGGTTCGTCTTTATAAGATTTTGTAATGATTTCTACTTTTTCTGCAACCATAAAAGCGGAGTAAAACCCAAGTCCAAAATGTCCAATAATTCCAGAATCTTTAGCAGAATCTTTGTATTTGTCTAGAAACTCTTCAGCTCCAGAAAACGCAACTTGGTTGATGTATTTCTCCACTTCGTCAGCCGTCATTCCCAGACCTTGATCTATAATATGTAGTTTTTTACCTTCTTTATCTACTTTAATTTCGATAATTGGTTTGCCATATTCTACTTTTGCTTCACCAATACTGGTCAGATGTTTTAATTTTAGTGTAGCATCAGTCCCGTTAGAAACCAACTCGCGAAGAAAAATTTCGTGGTCGCTGTATAAGAATTTCTTGATTAAGGGAAAGATGTTTTCTACTGAAACATTAATTTTTCCTGTTGTCATAGTTATAAAATTTTAGTTTAATTTATTTTTGATTTTTAGCTTTCAAATAGAATACCAAATACTATACATGTGACAAATTGGCGGAGACCATGTATTAATATTAATTTATTATTAAAAAAAGTGAATTCAATTTTATAGGGTTGTATATTTGCAACAATTACAAATAAAATTCATACAAGAATGAGAAAAATTATTTTAGTTTCTGCATTGGCAATATTCTTTTTTGCCTGTAAAACGCCATCGGTAACGAGTACCAAAATTGACAATAAATCGGAAGTAGCCATAAAAGGCAATTGGGTTATTAGTTCTGTTTCCTATCCAAGTTCGGAATACATTAAGGTAAATTCTTTTCAAATTGCCGATTCTAAATGTTTTGTTGGTAGTACATGGAAATTTATTTCAAATAACAATAAAGGGAATATGAGTTTGGTAAAATCAGGATGTCCAGCATTTGAATCGCCAATTACTTGGTTTGTAAACAAAGAAGGTCAATTTATTTTAAAAATTCTTGATGCGGGTGAAAAGGCTAAAAAAGTAAGAGATGGCTATGTGTTGCGAGTAGCTAATCAAACTGAAAATGAATTTCAATTGATTGATAAAATTGATGTGGGTGGAAAATTAACAGATGTGGTATATCAATTTCAAAAAACAAACTAATAAATATATAAAGACATGAAAAAAATAACAATACTTACATTAGCATTATTGATTACTGTTTCATCAGTTTTCACAAGTTGTGATGCTGTAAAAAATACTAACAATACACAAAGAGGCGCAGGCGCAGGGGTAGTTTTAGGCAGTGTTTTAGGCGCTGTACTTGGAAATAATTTAGGCAAAGGTGGCAACGGAGCACTTGGTGCTGTACTTGGAGGTGTAATTGGAGGTGTTGCAGGTGGTGTCATTGGTAACAAAATGGACAAACAAGCTCGCGAGATTGACAACGCCATTCCAGGGGCAGATGTAGTGCGAGTTGGAGAAGGTATCAAATTGGTTTTAAATGAAAATGCCGTGCGTTTCGATACCAATAAATCGACTTTAACTTCCAATGCAAAAAATAATTTAGACAAATTAGTTAAAGTGTTTACTGATTATCCTGATACAGATATTATTATATATGGTTACACTGATAGTACTGGAAAAGTAGAGTTCAATCAAACCTTATCAGAACAAAGAGCTGCTTCTGTTAAAGCTTATTTAAGCTCAAAAGGATTATTAGCTAGCCGTTTTACTGTTACTGGAATGGGAATTGCAGATCCAATTGCCACCAACGATACTCCTGAAGGTAGAAGTCAGAATCGACGTGTGGAGTTTGCTATAACAGCCAATTCAAAAATGGTTCAAGATGCTCAAAAAGAAACCAAACAATAGCGTTTTTTTATAGTTCTCCAATTGTAAAAAAACCTAAAAGCAAGTCTTTTAGGTTTTTTTATTTTTATAAGAAGGGAATTATAATTTCAGTACTTTTTCATTAGATAAATTCATTTTCAACGAAACTGTAAATTGGTAAATTAACCTAAATAATAGGTTTGTCATTTTTTTATAAAAATATATTTGAATTTCATATCGAGTATCAGAAACAAATTATGATTTAAAATATTTTGCAAGACGTATATTTTTTTAATTTATAAATCATTATTTTTGTTTAATCTTCTAAAGATTATATATTTGTTTATTACGAAATATTCAATTATTATCTTGATTAATCAAAATAAATTAAATTTTTAATTAAAATGAAACTTCAACAAATATTAATTGATTCCCATAAAGAGAAAGAAGTTGTTTTTTTTTCTCCTGAATTTTCGACTAATAAGGCGGATTTAGTTTTTGCTTTTGGTGAAAGAGAATTTTTAGAATCTTCGTTACCTTATAATATATTAAAAGATTTATATCCTAATGCCCAAATTGTGATTTGCTCAACATCTGGGCAAATATCGAATAGCAGTTTGGTCGAAAGTAAAATGGTTTCAACCGCAATCGAATTTGAGAAATCTACTATAAAAATTACTGAATTTGACCTTACTATAAATAATGATATTCAAGAATTAGGTCAGATTGTAAAAAAAGAACTTTTAAATAAAGACTTAAAAGCAATTGTTGTTTTATCGGAAGGTAGTTTTGTTAATGGCACCGAATTAGTTACCGAATTGGGAAAACAAACTAATAATTTAATTCCTGTTTTTGGAGGTCTTGCTGGAGATAACATTAAATTTGAAAAAACGCTAGTCGGTTTAAATGACGATGCTAGTGAGGGAAAAGTCGTAGTTATTGGATTTTATGGCGATGAAATTAATTTTAGTTCCGGTTGTAAAGGGGGATGGAGTGATTTTGGTCCAGAACGAGAAGTGACGCTTTCAGAAAAGAATGTGTTGTATAAAATAGGAGAAAGGTTTGCATTAGATATATATAAAGAATATTTAGGAAAATATGCGGAAGAACTTCCAGGTTCGGCATTGTATTTTCCGCTTTCGATGAAAGAAAGTAAAGAGGCTACCTCGGTTGTAAGAACCATTTTATCCATTGATGAAAAGACAAAATCAATGACTTTTGCAGGAAATATTCCACAAGGTTCTTATGTACGATTGATGAAAGGTAATTTTGACAAACTTATCGACGCTTCTTATAATGCAGCATCTGAGTCGTTTTCCAAACATCCAAAACAGCCCGAATTAGCACTGATTGTAAGTTGTGTGGGCAGAAAAGTAGTTCTAGGAAATAGAGTCGAAGAAGAGTTTGAAGCAGTAAAAGAAGTGTCGGGTAATACACTTCTTTGTGGGTTTTATTCTTATGGTGAAATTTCTCCTGTTTCAAATCATACTTCTTGTGAATTACACAACCAAACCATGGCGATTTTAACCATTAGTGAAGACTAAACTTTTTATGACTGACAACACTTTAAATAGAAATTTAAATCGACAAATCAATAAATTTTTATCTGATGAGATTATTAATGAAAATCCATCGCTCCAAAAATTTATCGAAGCTGTAAATCAGTCCTATAAAAATTATGAAAAAGATGCTGAATTATTTGACCAATCCATCCGGTTAAATGATATAGAATTTAATGAAATCAATACTAAAATAAAAGACCAACTAGAGAAAAAAAAGAATATTCAAGTCCAACTCATTCAAGCAATTAAATTGTTAAGCATTAACAACAATGCTTTAGAGTTGGGTGCCGAAGATAATTTGACTGAATTATTGCAAATATTGCATAATGAGATTGAATATAAAAAAGAATCAGAAGAACAATTGTCGATTTCTAAAGTCAATGCAGAAAAAGCAAATGAAGCCAAGTCCGATTTTTTGTCGATTATGAGTCATGAAATTCGTACACCATTAAATGCTATTATTGGATTAATATTCATAATGGAAAAAGAAGGCACGATTGAAAGTTTTAATGAAAATTTTGACATTTTAAAAACTTCAGCACAAAATTTATTTCTTCTTTTAAATAACATTTTAGATTTCAATAAAATAGAAGCAGGAAAAATAGATTTAGAAGAAATTCCATTCAATTTCAAGGATTTGCTAATGGAATTAGTGCGGTCACTCAAAGCGAAAGCCTTAGAAAATCAAAATAAAATAGAAGTAATTATTGATGAAAATTTCGAGTCACATGTTATTAGTGATCCATTAAGAATCAGTCAAATAATTACCAACCTTATCCAAAATGCCATTAAGTTTACTAAAAATGGATTGATACAAGTAAAAATTGATCAAATCAATGCGATTGATAACCATTCTGTCTTTAGAGTACAAATTAGCGATAATGGAATTGGTATTGATTTAGAAAAATTTAATTCTATTTTCGAAAAGTTTTCTCAAGCAGACACTAAAACCTCAAGACAATTTGGAGGTTCTGGTTTAGGCTTAGTCATCATCAAAAATTTATTGAATTTATTTCATTCTGAAATAGAGTTGGAAAGTGAAATAGGACGAGGTTCTAAATTTAGCTTTGTTCTGAATTTACCTATTTTCAACGAAAATTCAGAAATGGAAAATGGAAAAAAAGAGGTTGACTTTAAAGAGAAAAAACTAGCGGGTCTAAGGGTGCTTTTAGTTGAAGACAATTTAATTAATGTGAAAATTGCTGAAAAAATCCTTAATCAATGGGATGTAGTAGTTGATGTAGCTTTAAACGGTCTAATTGCTGTTGAGAAACATAAAAATAGTAAATATGATGTTATTCTTATGGATTTGTCAATGCCTGTCATGGATGGCTATGAAGCAGCTATAATTATTCGAAGCACGGATTCATTAATTCCAATTATAGCATTAACAGCATCAACTTCTTATTCGAGTTTAGAGAAAGCAATGCAAATTGGTATCGATGAATTTATTACTAAACCCTTCAATCCAAAAGAATTAAATCTAAAATTAGGGAAGCATTATAAATCTTAGATTATTTTATTCTATATTATTTTTGGATTATATTTTTTAAAATTGGTAAATAGGTTTTTCTAAAAATCTAAAATCCATTGTCAATATTATTCTTAATAACTTTGATAAATATCATTTCGGAAATGGAAGCATTTTTACTACATTAGCACAAATTCCATAAAATTTAAAATGTCCGATCAAAATCAATATACCGAAGATAATATTCGATCACTCGACTGGAAAGAACACATCCGAATGCGTCCAGGAATGTACATTGGAAAATTGGGTGACGGTTCGTCTCCTGATGATGGAATTTACATTCTTTTAAAAGAAGTTCTCGACAACTGTATCGACGAATTCGTTATGGGTGCTGGAAAAACTATTGAAGTAACCATTAAAGATAAAACCGTTACCGTGCGCGATTATGGTCGTGGTATCCCGCTTGGAAAAGTCATTGACGTGGTTTCTAAGATGAATACGGGTGGAAAATATGATTCACTTGCCTTCAAAAAATCGGTAGGTTTAAATGGTGTTGGAACAAAAGCAGTGAATGCTTTATCGAATTATTTTCGAGTAGAATCAGTTCGAGACGAAAAACAAAAAGCTGCTGAATTTTCAGGTGGTAACTTGGTTTTGGAAGAAGATATTATCGAAACGACGAAACGTAAAGGTACCAAAGTAACGTTTATTCCAGACGAAGCTATTTTTAAGAATTACAAATTCCGTTTTGAATATATCATTAAAATGCTCAAAAACTATTGTTACTTAAACAATGGTTTGACGATTTTATTCAATGGCGAAAAATATTATTCTGAAAATGGATTGAAAGATTTATTAGAAGAAACCATACATACCGATGATTTAGAATACCCAATTATACATCTTAAAGGCGACGATATTGAAATTGCTTTGACACATAGTAAAACGCAATATTCAGAGGAATACCACTCTTTCGTAAACGGACAAAATACGACACAAGGAGGAACGCATCTTGCCGCTTATCGCGAAGCCATTGTAAAAACCATTCGTGAATTTTATAATAAAAGTTTCGAAGCTTCTGATGTTAGAAAATCGATAGTTACGGCTGTAAGTATTAAAGTGATGGAACCTGTTTTTGAGTCACAAACTAAAACCAAATTGGGTTCTACTGATATGGGTTCAGAACCTGGAATGCCTTCTGTTCGTACATTTGTAAATGATTTTGTTAAAAACAAATTAGATAATTATCTACATAAAAATCCAGCAACATCCGATGCTTTATTGCGCAAAATTCTTCAAGCAGAACGCGAGCGTAAAGAACTTTCGGGCATTCGAAAATTAGCTACTGACCGCGCCAAAAAAGCCAATCTTCACAACAAGAAATTAAGAGATTGTCGCGCCCATCTTCCAGACACCAAAAATCCAAAAAGTTTAGAAAGTACGCTGTTTATTACCGAGGGGGACTCGGCTTCTGGATCTATTACCAAATCGCGTGATGTTAATACTCAAGCCGTTTTTAGTTTGCGCGGAAAGCCTTTAAATTCTTACGGAATGAGCAAAAAAATTGTTTATGAAAATGAAGAATTTAATTTGCTACAAGCTGCATTGGATATTGAAGATGGTTTAGAAAAATTGCGTTATAATAATATTGTTATTGCTACCGATGCCGATGTTGATGGAATGCACATTCGATTGTTATTGATAACATTCTTTTTGCAATTTTTCCCTGAATTAATCAAAGAAGGGCATTTATATATTTTGCAAACGCCACTTTTTAGAGTTCGAAATAAAAAAGAAACCATTTATTGCTATTCGGATGACGAACGAAAAGAAGCCATCGAGAAACTGAAACCCAAACCAGAAATCACTCGATTTAAAGGTTTAGGAGAAATATCACCTGATGAATTCAAAAATTTCATAGGCGAAACCATTCGATTAGATCCTATTATGATGGACAAAAATACTTCGGTGGAGCAATTGCTCTCTTTCTATATGGGAAAAAATACGCCTGACCGACAAGAGTTTATTATCAATAACTTGAAGGTGGAAATGGATGTGGTTGAGTCAAATTAAATATCAGTAATATAAGTTAAATTTGTAATTGTCTAAATAAAATAAAATGATTAATAAAATATCGTTTAAGAATTTTAAGATTTTTAATGAAGAGCAGGAACTTGAACTAAAGCCAATTACTATTTTAATAGGAAAAAATAGTTCGGGTAAAAGTGCTTTGGCTAAGTTGCCTACTTTAATTTCAGAAAGTTTAAATGGAAAAAAAGAATCGCCATTTAGTTGGGAAAACGAGGGAGTTACTTT
>CAIRNC010000338.1 GCA_903879875.1 uncultured Bacteroidota bacterium | reverse complement strand
TCCCATTCTTGTTTACTCAATCGAATTTGAGCACCTCTATCTCCTTCTATCCAAAATTCAATTCGTCTGAAAACCATTTCTAAAAAAATAGTTTGTGGACAAATCCATCCGCAGAAAAGACGTCCAAAAATTACAGTAAACAGAATCACAAATACGACTCCGATTATCATAAAAAGCACAAAAAGATAAAAATCTTGTGGCCAAAATGGAAATCCGAAAATATTAAATCTTCGCTCTAAAACATTAAACATCATGAATTGATTGCCATTTATCTTCACAAAAGGATTGGCAACCAGAATTATCAATAGGAAATAACTAACCCATTTTCTGTATTCGTACAATTTTCCTGAAGGCTTTTTTGGAAAAATAAATTTTCTGTTTCCAGCTTCATCAATTGTAGCAATAGAATCTCTAAAGGCTTCGTCGGGTAATTTTGACATTATATTTGATTTTAAACTAAAAGTACAGTTCTTTATTGAGTTACTATCAGTTATTTGTAAATCTTAAGTAATATTTAGTATTTAAAAACAAAGTTCTCAAAAATTTCCACAAAGCTAATTGAAATTGAAACTTTGAGTAGTCATTGAGAACTTTGAATTTGTTTTATTATTTTTTTGCAGGAATGCTATCTGTTTTAGCAGCTGTTGGTGTCACCACTTTTGCAGCAGCAGGATCTACCCATATTTCTCCATCTGGAGCTTTTGGATTTACTGGATTGCTTCCTCTCAAAGACAATACATAACTGGCCACTTTTTGCATTTCCTTTGGTTTTAAAGTTGCTTTCCAAGAGATCATTCCTTTTCCATCTCGTCCACCGTTGACCAAAGTATGGAATACATTTTTAATTCCACCACCTAAAATCCAATTGTCGTCTGTTAAGTTTGGCCCAATTTGTCCACCAGCATCCGCTCTGTGGCAAACAACACAATTCGCTGTGAAAATTGTTTTCCCTTCAGCTAAAGATGGTGCGTCAGTTAATAAAGTTACTGTTTTTTCATCCATCATATCTGGAGCCGTTTTCATGTATTCAGCAACTTCAATTTTGGCTTGAGCCATTTCTTTTTTAAGTTCTGTTTCTTGGTTGTCGCCACCCATGATTTCAAAACGAACAAGGTAGATACCTGCGAAAATGATACACGCATAGAATAAATAAACCCACCAAGGCGGTAATGTATTGTCTAACTCTCTAATACCATCATAATCGTGGTCTAATAACAATTGACTTTCATTTTCAATTGGTTCCGATTTAGTCAAGAATTTCATTGTTTTTTTAACAAAAACACTGTCTTTAATACTTAAACTGTTTACGGCATCTAATTTTTCTTTTTGCTCATCAGTAAGGAGATGATAAGTAATAGTATCAACGGCATTGATAGTGATTTCAATTGCTATTAATAGAAAAAGAAACACTAACAAAAATACTGAAACCATTGGAAACTTTATAAAGGCTGGTCGATCTCCAGAATCGATAAAGTATTCCATTGCACCAAAAACTAAGAAGAAAATTAATGGTACTCTTATGTATGCTGGAATTAATTTTTTCATTTTTATTATTTTTTTTTAGGTTAAAGTTGGTTAAAACTAAAAGTATCGTGTTGTTTCATCTTTTAACTTTAAACGTACTTCATTAATTATTATTTATCATTTAAAGGAAGCTGACTTAGCTCATTAATTTTTTCTTTTTTATAAGAGAAAACCCATATTCCAAGTCCTAGAAAAAAGAAGAAGAATATCAATAACGACAGTATTGGATATATTGCAACACCTGCAATAGTTTCCATATTATGTTTTATTTGTTCAAACATTTTTTTTAGTTTAAGAGTTTATGAGTTTATGGGGTTAAAAGTTTATAACCCCATAAACAATAAACATCATTTATTTTTTAACTTTGATATCGGTTCCCAATCTTTGAATATAAGCTATTAAAGCTACAATTTCTCTTTCGTTCATTGGAACAAATTTCTCTCCTTTTGCATCAGCTTTTTTCTTGCTATCATCATAACTTTTCACAAAGTCAGGATCATTTTTAAGACTTTCCTCAATTTTTATAGCTTGTGTTCTCAACTCTTTTTGAGCATTTGAAATATCAGCATCAGTATAAGGAACACCTAAAGTTTGCATGGCTTTCATTTTCTTTTCAGTTAATGAAATATTCAAAGGACTGTTGTCAAACAACCATTTGTAACTTGGCATGATAGAACCCGCAGAAATACTTTGAGGACTCCAGAAATGGTTGAAATGCCAGTTGTCATTGTATTTTCCTCCTTCTCTTAATAAATCTGGACCTGTTCTTTTTGATCCCCAAAGGAATGGATGATCGTAAACAAATTCTCCAGCTTTAGATTGAGGCCCATAACGTTCTACTTCACTTCGGAAAGGACGAACCATTTGAGAGTGACAACTTACACAACCCTCACGGATGTATAAATCTCTACCTTCTAATTCTAGTGGAGTATAAGGTTTTACACTTGCAATGGTTGGAATATTAGATTTTACCATAATTGTTGGAACAATTTGAACAATTCCACCAATTAAAATAGCAACTACTGCAAAAATGGTCAATTGAATTGGACGTCTTTCTAACCAAGCATGGTATTTTTCACCTTTGATTCTTGTGTTACTTAATTTTGCTAAAGCAGGTGCCTCAGCTAATTCGTCTTCTACTTTTGCATTAGCACTAACGGTTTTAATAATATTATATACCAATACTAACATTCCTGTAAGATATAATAATCCACCAGCAGCTCTCATCCAATACATTGGCATAAGTTGTGTAACTGTTTCAAGGAAATTACCATAAGTTAATGTTCCATCAGGATTAAATTGTTTCCACATAGAAGCTTGTGTAAATCCAGCTACATACATTGGAAGAGTATAAAGTATAATACCTAAAGTACCAATCCAAAAATGGAAATTAGCTAATTTTGTAGAGAACAAAGGTCCTTTAGTCATTCTTGG
>CAIRNC010000337.1 GCA_903879875.1 uncultured Bacteroidota bacterium | reverse complement strand
TTGTTGTTTGGAATGATTTAGCCGATGGAAATCGGGAATATGCCGCTGGATTGATAGCCTTAAACAGTATTTTCCAAGTATTGCTTTATAGCGTTTATGCCTATATTTTTATCACCATCTTACCGCCTTATTTTGGTTATACTGGTTTTGTAGTGGATATCAGTATTGGTCAAATTGCTGAAAGTGTGGGCATTTATTTAGGCATTCCTTTCCTTTTAGGAATTATCAGCAGGTATGGGCTCATTGCGCTTAAAGGTGCCACATGGTTTGAAAAAAAATATGTTCCGTTGATATCCCCAATTACACTGATTGCATTATTGTTTACCATTATTTTAATGTTTAGCCTTAAAGGCGAATTGATTATTCAAATTCCAATGGATGTTTTGCGAATAGCCCTGCCACTTGTAATTTATTTTGCAATTATGTTTGTAGTAAGCTTCTTTATTGGCAACTATTTTGGTGCAGATTATTCCAAAGCAACAGCCGTAGCTTTTACGGCAACAGGAAACAATTTCGAATTGGCCATTGCAGTATCTATCGGTGTTTTTGGTATAAACAGTGGACAAGCATTTGCTGGTGTCATTGGTCCATTAGTAGAAGTTCCTGCATTAATCGCTTTAGTGAATGTAGCCTTTTGGTTCCGAAAAAAAATGTATACTAAAATAGAATAAGCCTAAATTTTAAGATTTAGTATAGTAGCAAAACAATTTTTAAAGTTTTGCTGATTTTCGACGTATTTAATTAGCATTAATCAAAATAAATTCAATAAATTAGCGTCTTAAATAAAAATTACACCATGAAAAATACTGCGCTTACGCACATACACGAGAGTTTGGGAGCTAAAATGCTTCCGTTTGCTGGATACAATATGCCAATTCTATATGAAGGGGTTAATGCCGAACACGAAACCGTTAGAAATAGCGTGGGTGTTTTTGATGTTTCTCACATGGGTGAATTCTTATTAACTGGTGAAAATGCTTTGGCATTAATTCAAAAAGTGACTTCAAATGATGCTGCTACATTAACCATTGGAAGAGCACAATATTCTTGTTTGCCTAACAATGACGGTGGAATTGTAGATGATTTGATTGTCTATAAAATGAAAGAAGAACAATACCTATTGGTCGTTAATGCTTCGAATATTGATAAAGATTGGGATTGGATTTCTGCTCATAATGATTTGGGAGTAGAAATGAGAAATCTCTCTGATGACTACTCGTTGTTAGCAATCCAAGGACCAAAAGCGGTAGAAGCGATGCAATCTTTATCGTCAATTGATTTGTCGGCTATCAATTATTATCATTTTGAAGTAGCTGATTTCGCTGGTTTTGAACATGTAATTATTTCTGCTACGGGCTATACTGGTTCTGGAGGATTTGAGATTTATTGCAAAAATGATCAAGTTGAAACCATTTGGAATAAAGTATTTGAAGCTGGTGCAGCTTTCGGAATCAAACCAATTGGTCTTGCAGCTCGCGACACTTTACGTTTAGAAATGGGATTTTGCCTTTACGGAAACGACATCAACGACACAACTTCACCTTTGGAAGCTGGTTTGGGTTGGATTACAAAATTCAACAAAGAATTTACCAATTCTGAAAATCTTAAAAAACAAAAAGAAGAAGGAGTTACTAAAAAATTAGTAGCTTTTGAAATGCAAGAACGATCAGTTCCAAGACACGATTATGAAATTGTGGATAAATCCGGAAATGCAATCGGAATTGTAACTTCGGGAACGATGTCGCCTTCGATGAATGTTGGTATTGGATTGGGATATGTTACCACCGAAAACAGCAAACTAGACAGTGATATTTATATCAGAATTAGAAAAAATGATGTGCCTGCCAAAGTAGTAAAACTTCCTTTTTACAAAAAATAACCATTTGAATGAAGCGATTTTCACTTTTACTACTTTGGACTTCTTTTTCTCTATTTGCTCAAAGTAGCGATAAAATTTGTGAAAAACTTTCTAAAATAAACACTTTAATTCAGCAATTTCATTATCAACCAAAACCGATAGACGACAGTTTATCGGTTTATGTTTTTGATGCTTTTATTGACAATTTGGACCCCAATCGAAATTTGTTTACAAAAATGGAATATCAGCAACTTTGCAAACATCGCTTGCAGTTGGACAACTATATTGCAACTAATAATTGTTCGTTTATGAACGATTTTGTTACTTTATACCAACAAGCTATTGAACGAAAAAAGAAAGTCATACTGAAAATTCAGAATATTCCTTTTGATTATAATTCTAATGATTCTGTAAAGTTTTCGAAAAAAAGATTTCCTTTTGATTTAACTGAAACCGATTTGGAGCGGGTTTGGAAAAAAAGAATGCGCTTTGAAATTCTGGAAGATATTGCGAAAATCAGTACCAATTTAGATTCCCTTTCTAAGAATTTTGTTCCGCTCGAAAAGAAAGCCAAAGCCAAATTATTTGATAATTATTTATGTCAAATCAATAGCACTTTGACGGGTTCTAAAGGCTTGGCTAATGACTTACAAATTGACTTTTTGAATGTGTTTTGCACTTATTTCGATCCGCATTCGAACTATTTTTCTATGGATGCAAAATCCAATTTTATGTCGAGTTTATCTACCAGCAATCTTACGTTTGGAATGGAATTGGCCATGAACGAAAAGGATGAAATCGTAGTTGCTGAAGTGGTTCCTGGAGGGCCTGCCTCAAAATCTGAGAAAATAGAAAGAGAAGATTGTATCATTCGAGCGTCCAATAAAAAAGGAGAAGATTACACCGTTTCTTGTGCATCTGTTGAGAAAATGGCCAACATGATTTTTTC
>CAIRNC010000336.1 GCA_903879875.1 uncultured Bacteroidota bacterium | reverse complement strand
TGGTGTTAAAGCCCAATTTCAATTTGGTAAAACGACCGTTACAGCGGTTTATTCCGAGCAAAAATCGCAAACAAAAGCAGTAGCAGCTCAAGGCGGAGGTTCGGTTCAAGAGTTTAATATATTTGCCTTAGATTACGATGCAGACCGACACTTTTTTCTTTCTCAATATTTCAGAAATAGGTATGATGCGGCACTAAAAAATTATCCATTAATTGATAGTCGAGTTCAAATAACACGAATGGAAGTTTGGGTAACAAACAGAAATAATAGAATAGCTACCAACGACAACAATTTAAGAAATATTGTTGCTATACAAGATTTAGGGGAAGCGCAATTGACAGGATTCACCGACAATGAAATTGTAAAATTAAATAATACCACTGGTTTTTTCACGAACCCTATTGATTCCCCATCAGATAATACTAATAATAAATACGATCCGGCTTTAATTACGACTGGAACTGGGTTTTTAAATTCCACTATTAGAGAAGTATCCACCACTACCAATTCTTCTTTTACCACTGCTGGAACGGTGGCAGAAGGTCAAGATTATTCTAAACTTGAAAATGCTAGAAAATTAACCGCATCCGAATATACATTTCATCCACAATTGGGGTATATTTCATTCCAACAACGCTTTTCAAATGATGAAATTATTGGAGTTGCCTATCAATATACGATTGGAGACAAAGTATATCAAGTAGGAGAATTTGGAAATAGCGGAGTAGAATCAACAGTGGTTGGACAACCAAGTACACCAACTACAGGTCAATCCATTATTACGCAAAGTTTAATTTTAAAAATGCTTAAAAGCAGTTTGGTCAATGTTCAAAATCCCGTTTGGAATTTGATGATGAAAAACGTGTATCAAATTGCGCCAGGTGGTCAATTGGAAAAAGAAGATTTTAGGTTTAATATCCTTTATACTGATCCTTCGCCTTTAAATTATATTTCGGCTGTTGCTCCAACACCACTTCCTTCAAATGTAGAAAAGACAACTTTATTAAAAGTATTTAATGTTGACCGTCTTAACTTTAATGGCGATCCACAAGACAATGGTGGTGGAGATGGTTTTTTTGATTTCATTCCGGGACTTACTGTAAATACTCAAAACGGTAGTGTTGTTTTTACAACGGTTGAGCCATTTGGAAAACATTTGTTTAAAAAATTAAGCGCCAACACTGGAGCTGAATTGTATAATGACCCATTGACCTATAACTCCAACCAAGCGAAATATGTTTTTAGAAACATGTACACCACTACCCAAGCTGGAGCTTTGCAAAGTAGTGAAAAAAACAAGTTCCAACTTCGTGGGAAATACAAATCAACTGGAGGAGACGGAATTTCTATTGGAGCCTTCAATATCCCTAAAGGGTCCGTTGTGGTAACTGCTGGAGGAAGAGTTTTGATAGAAGGGTTAGATTATTCTGTAAATTATCAATTAGGTCGGGTGCAAATATTAGATCCTTCATTAAAATCATCTAATATTCCAATTCAAATTTCAGTAGAAAACAATGCTGTTTTTGGTCAACAAACCAGAACATTTATGGGTTTGAATGTAGAACACAAGTTCTCTGACAAATTTTTAATAGGTGCCACCGTATTAAAATTAACAGAAAAACCACTTACTCAAAAATCGAGTTATGGACAAGAATCGGTGAGTAACACAATATTTGGCTTCAACACGAATTACTCTACTGAAATACCTCTTTTTACAAGATTAGTAAATAAACTTCCTTTTGTTGATACAGATATAGTTTCTAACCTTTCTTTTAGAGGAGAAATAGCCTTTTTAAAACCGGACACTCCAAGTGCCGATAAATTTCAAGGAGAAGCCACAATTTATGTTGATGATTTTGAAGGCACTCAAACTTCAATTGATATGCGTTCGCCATTATCATGGAGTCTGTCATCAGTACCGCTATGGAAAAGTAGTATTTCATCCTATACTAATTTTGGTTTAATAGAAGGTAATGAGCCTCCAATTTCTTTGACAGATGGTTTTAAAAGAGCAAAATTGGCTTGGCATACCATTGATCCTATCTTTTTCACAGGGCAACGACCTCCAGGAATTAATGATGAGGACATGGCTTTGGATAATGTAAGAAGAGTTTACATTAAAGAATTATTTCCAAATAATGACATTGCAGATGGTCAATCGACCGTTGTAAATACACTGGATTTAAGTTATTATCCATCGGAAAGAGGTCCATATAATTTTAGTAGCTCAGCTAATGGAAACGTTTTGCCCAACCCAACTGAAAATTTCGGAGGGATGATGCGTCCTATAAATTCAACAAATTTTGAGCAAGGAAACGTTGAATACATTCAATTTTGGATACTTGACCCTTATAAAAACAACCAAGTTCCGGCAACAAATACGGGTAAATTATTCCTTAATTTAGGTCAAATTTCCGAAGATATTCTTAGAGATGGTCACAAGCAATACGAGAATGGTTTGCCAGAGAGTGGTGCTGTTAGAAATACTACTACTACCGCTTGGGGTGAAATTCCGATGTCTCAATCGTTAATCTATGCTTTTGATACCAACGAAGCCAATCGAAACGTTCAAGATGTTGGTTTAGATGGACTTTCTGATTTAGGAGAAGCAAAACAATTTCCCGCAGCTTTTGCTGGACTTTCAGACCCTGCTGCGGATAACTATATTTATTATTTGGATACCGGGGGAAATGTTTTAGAACGGTACAAAAACTATAATGGATTTGAAAAAAACTCTCCTGTAAATGTAACCGACAGCAGCAGAGGAAATACTACATTGCCTGATGCAGAGGATATCAATAGAGATAATACGATGAATACCATAAACGCTTACTATCAATATGAAGTTGATTTGAAACCTAATATGGTGGTTGGTGACAAATACGTTTCTGACGTAAGAGATGCATCTGCAACAAATCCTGCGGGTGGTGCAGATATTATAAGCAGATGGATTCAATTTAAAATCCCAATTGACCAAGGTGCCAATCAAGAGAAATTTGGTACAATAGACGGTTTCCGTTCCATTCAATTTATGAGAATGTTTATGACAGGATTTCCTCAGGATATAACGTTGCGTTTTGGAACTTTAGAATTGGTTCGTGGCGAATGGAGACGCTATGTAAACTCTCTAGCTCCATCTGAAATTCCTGCTCCAACAAGTGATACTGGTTTTGATGTTTTAACTGTAAATATTCAAGAAAATTCAAATAGAACGCCGATTAAATATATGTCACCTCCTGGCGTGGTTAGAGAACAATTGTATAACAACAATACGGTTATCAATCAAAACGAACAAGCATTGTCTTTACACGTTACGAAAGCTGGATTAGAACCGGGCGATTCCAGAGCCGTTTTTAAAAATGTAAGTGTAGACATGCGTCAATACAACAAAATAAAAATGTTCCTTCATGCAGAATCATTTGAAGAAGATGTAACATCTACTGGTTTGAACGATAATGAAATGACAGGTTTTATTCGTTTTGGAAATGACTTTACTCAAAATTATTATCAAATTGAACGACCGCTTAAAAAAACAAGATGGAATGATGCATCTACTTCTGAAAAAATTTGGCCAGAAGAAAATAATTTAGACTTTGCTACAGCTTTGCTGACCAAAATTAAAATTATGGCTTTGCAAGACAGCGATCCAACCCATTTTACTGCAGATGGTGTTTATACATTGACCGATCACGATTTGGACGAATCTATTCCGCTTACACCAAATAGTATGCGATTTAGTGTGAAAGGAAATCCTAATTTTGGAATGGTTAGAACTTTAATGGTAGGTGTAAAAAACAACACACTTCATGGTATCGACCCAAATGGAGTGGCATTGGTTAAAAAAAATGTAAAAGGCGAAGCGTGGTTTAACGAACTCCGTTTGGCAGGAATTGACAACAAAGGCGGAATGGCGGCAATAGCTTCATTAGACACTAATTTTGCCGATTTAGCAACTCTTTCTGCAACAGGAAGAATGAGTACTATTGGTTTTGGTGGCTTGGAAGAAAATTCAAACGAAAGAAGCCGAGTAGATTCTAAACAATATAATATCGTTACAAATCTTAATATTGGTAAATTAATGCCAAAAAAATGGGGAATTGTTTTACCATTTAATTACGGAATTGGAGAACAAATTATCACCCCTAAATACGACCCGTTTAACCAAGATATTCAACTGGATCAGTTGTTGAGTATTACTGCAGATGTTAACGAAAGGGATAAAATCAGAAACAGAGCAATTGATTATACTAAAACACAAAGTATCAATTTTATTGGTGTTAAAAAAGAAAGAAGACCTGAACAAAAACAGCATGTTTATGATCCTGAGAACTTAACATTATCGTATTCCTTAAACCAAACTATTAAACACGATTTTGAAATTCAAGAATATTTAGATCAACAACTTAGAACTTCGGTAGATTATGCTTATAGTTTTAAATCCAAACCACTTGAACCTTTCAAAAAAACCAAATTCATGAAAAAAAGTGAATATTGGAAGATTTTAAGTGATTTCAATTTTAATTACTTGCCCTCAAATATCACATTTAGTTCAAGTTTTTTAAGACAATTTAACCGTCAGCAATTTCGTCAGGTAGATGTTGCAGGAGTAGATTTAGATCCGTTGTATAGAAGAAATTACTTGTTCAATTATCAATACGGTTTTAATTACAATTTAACCAAAGCATTAAAACTTAATTTTACAGCGTCAACAAGCAATATCGTTAGGAATTATTTAGACGCAAATGGAAATTCCAATAACAATTTGGATATTTGGAATGATTACTGGAACATTGGAGAACCCAACCAACACAATCAACAATTGACCGCCAATTATGATTTGCCATTGAATAAAATTCCAGCTTTAAGCTTTATAAAATCAACAGCAACCTATACGGGTGATTACAATTGGCAACGTGCTTCACAGGCTATGTCTTCTTTTGAAGCAACCGATGGAACTATCTATAATTTAGGGAATACCATACAGAACAACAGTTCTAAAAAATTGAATACCACTTTCAATATGGATTCTTTTTATAAATATATTGGATTGGTTAAAAACAACAAATCAACTCCAAAACCGTCCCCATCAAAATCACCTAAGCCAGGTGAAAAAATCATTAATACAAGGCCAGCAGAAGAAAAACAAGGCAGTATTTTTAAAAATGGTTTAATAGGTTTTATTACTGGGATAAAATCCATACAAGCCAATTATACGGAAACTGCAGGAACGGTATTACCAGGTTATACACCAAGTATCGGATTTTTAGGCTCGTCTCGACCATCTCTTGGATTTGTTTTTGGAGACCAAGCCGATGTTCGATATATGGCTGCTCAAAGTGGTTGGTTGACTAATTATCCTGAATTCAATCAAAATTTTACACGAGTAAATTCAAAAATATTAGATTTGAATGCAAGTATCGATTTGTTTCCAGACTTTAAAATTGAATTAATAGCCAACCGAACATTGATGAATAATTATTCAGAACAATATGATGTTAGTAATGGTGTATATAATTCTCGTTCTCCTTATGAGTTTGGTAATTATGCAACATCAACCATCTTAATTGGTACAGCATTTGGTCAAAGTGATGAAATTTCATCTGCTGCATTTGATAACTTTAGAAGCAATCGAATTGTTATTGCCGACCGATTAGCAGCGGATTATTATGGAGCTACAATTCCAAGATATGGAGATGCTACGCACCCAATTCCAGCACCTACCGATCCTAATTTTGCCAATTATTCAAGTAATGTTGGTTATCCAATTGGTTTTGGAAGAAACAATCAAGCCGTTCTTTTACCAGCATTTATGGCCGCTTATACTGGCACTTCAGCATCTGGAGTGTCATTGAATGCCATTAGAAATATTCCGTTGCCAAACTGGACCATTAAATATAGTGGTTTGATGCGATTCGAATTTTTCAAAGAAAATTTCAAACGTTTTTCTTTCCAACATGGTTATAAGTCTTCCTACACTATTAACTCTATGCGTTCTAATTTTAAATATGATGCAGCTCCAAATGGCACTGATGCAGGACCAAGTGGTATGGATTTAGGGGGTAATTTTAATAATAAAACGTTGATTGCTAATGTGAATTTAGTAGAACAATTCAATCCATTAATCAAAATGGATATGGAGCTAAAAAGCTCGATTAAAATTGTTGCAGAGATGAAAAAAGATAGAGCATTGTCTATGAGTTTTGATAATAATCTGTTGACAGAAGTAAAAGGATTGGAATATATTTTAGGATTAGGTTACCGTATAAAAGATGTAACAATTAATAGTTCATTAGCCGATAATCCTGCCGGAATAATTAAAAGCGACATCAATATTAAAGCCGATTTTTCGCTAAGAAATACCAAAACTATTGTTCGTTATTTAGACTACGACAATAATAAATTGGCTGGGGGACAAGATATTTGGTCTATTAAACTAACGGCAGATTATTCTTTCAGTAAAAATCTTACGGCTATATTCTACTATGATCATTCCTTTTCTAAAGCAGTGATATCAACATCATATCCAATAACAAACATTAGGTCAGGTTTTACAATCCGATATAATTTTGGTAATTAAAAAAATTTCATAACATAAATATTAAATAAAATGAACATTCCAAACAATTTAAAGTACACAAAAGACCACGAATGGGTGAGTTTAGAAGGAGATGTAGCAACAGTTGGTATTACTGATTTTGCTCAAAAAGAATTAGGTGATATCGTCTATGTTGAGTTAGAAACGCTAGATCAAACATTAGAAAAAGATGAGGTTTTTGGAACCGTAGAAGCGGTAAAAACAGTATCAGATTTATTTTTGCCACTTGCTGGAGAAATAATTGAATTTAACGATTCGTTAGAAAGTGATCCTGAGAAAGTAAACAAAGATCCTTATGGAGCAGGTTGGATGATAAAAGTAAAAGTATCTAATGTTGATGACTTAAACGAATTACTTTCAAGTGAGGCATATAAAGAGCTTATTGGTGCTTAACAAAATTTTCTTGTATCCGGCATTGATTTGGACTGGAATATTAACCTTTTTTTGTTTAGTAGAATCAGGAGAATTGTCAAAATTTCCTAAAGTATCTGATAAACTTGGACATAGTGTTTTTCATTTTGTTTTAACAACGCTATGGTACTTCTATTTTTATTTTAAAAAGGCGAATAATTCATTGAAAATGGCATTGCTATACGCTTTTTCATTTTCACTCATTTTCGGAATACTAATAGAATTGGCGCAAGCAATTTTCACCACATCAAGAAAAGCAGATGTTTTAGATGTTCTTGCCAATTCAATAGGAGGAATTATTGCTGTAATTACTATTCTTACATCTATGAATCTCAAAACACGAATGCTTCAAAATAAATAGAAATCAAGACCTACTTCGGTAGGTTTTTTTTATATTTGAAGATTGAATTAAATTCAGAAAATGAAACAGAAATATTTACTTTTTTTGCTACTTTTTACTTCTTTTATTTCTTTTTCCCAATACAAAAAATCAGAACAATTTCCGGTTTTTTCCAATTGTGAAAATAAAATCCCTTCGGCTATAGAATCCTGTTTTTATTCCAATTTACAGCAATTTATTTTCAATAACTTTAAAGTTTCGGAAAAATTTAAGCAAATGGATTATAAAGGAAGTGTAGAAGTGCTTTTTGAAGTAGACACTACGGGAACTTTTAAAGTGCAATATGTCGATGCCATTTATCCCGAATTGATTAAAGAAAGTCAACGTGTTTTTGCAGCTTTACCAAAAGTCAAACCACCCACTTTTAATGGCAATGTTACTTACTCTAAGTATACAATTAAAATTGCAAT
>CAIRNC010000335.1 GCA_903879875.1 uncultured Bacteroidota bacterium | reverse complement strand
ATTTCAGCAGATAAAATGAACGTAGTTTATAGAGGTGTTGTAAATCCTATGACAATATCTTTTGCAGGAGTATCTGCAGATAAAGTTAAAGCCAATGCTCCAGGATTAGTTCCAACAGGAAAACAAGGGCAATACAATATGAGTCCAGGTACTGGAAGTGAAGTTACAATAAACGTATCAGCAACATTAGCTGATGGAAAAGTAGTAAATGATAAACGTATGTTTAGAATTAAAAATATTCCTGCGCCTGTAGGTGCTATTGGAGGAACCGATGGTTCTATTAAAGGTGCTAAGTCTAGATTAGAAGTTTCTCAAATATCGGCTATTCTTAAAGATTTTGATTTTGAATTAAAATTAAATGTAGTGCAATTTAGTTTTAAAGTACCTGGACAGCCTACCGTTATTGTAAATGGTGATAGAGTTAACGCACAATGTAAATCTGCATTGGCAAGAGCTACCAAAGGAGATGTAATTGTTGTATCTGATATTAAAACCAAGTTAGTTGGTTCTGATATAATGATGAAACAAACATCACCTGTTTTATACGAATTAAATTAATATATTTAGTTTTACTCTTTAAAAACCTGAATCTAAGAAAATATGAATTTTAGAAATTTTTTATCCGTACTATTATTGTTGATTGTAAGCTATACATCAATTGCTCAATCGAATTTATTGAATGCTAAAACACCTGCTGAAATTGGTAAAAAAACGACAGCGCAGTTAAACTATGATAATGATAAGCCATTACCTTATGGTTATGTACATGACAGAGACGTTTTAATGGGTAAAGCTGTATGGGAAACAATCGATTTGGACGAAAGAATCAATTTTCCATTATATTTTCCTACAGACACAACTAATATAGGTAAAGATAGAAGATCTTTATATGATGTATTAGTTAATGGTATTAAATCTGGTAGAATTACCGAAGTATATGCTGATAGTTATTTTACAGAAAAAAGATCATTAAAAGAAATTGCTAATGTATTTAAATTTAGAGATACCACAAATGCTGGTAGGGATGAAATTAATAACAATAGAGATTTGTATTATCCAAAAGAAACACCTGCAGTAGTAAAAAAAGACAAAAAAGGAAATATCATTTCGACTACTCCTGCTTCTAAAGGAATTGCAAAAGAACTAGACAAACAATTTATTGATGAAAGAGAATTAGATGCATCAAATATTTCTGATTATAAAATAAAAGGATATTGGTATTTTGACAAGCGTCAAGGTGAAATGAAATACAGGCTATTAGGCATTTGCCCAATGGCTCCCGAGGCAAAAGATAAAGATAATGAAAATGCGGATGCTATTCCATTGTTTTGGATTTATTTTCCAGCAGCAAGAGAAGTATTACATGAATCGTATGCCTTTAACGATAGAAATTCAGCAATGTCAATTTCATTTGATAATATGTTAAATTCAAGACGCTTTAACTCCGTAATTACTCAAGAAGAAAATGTTTATGGAGACAGAGCTATTAAAGAATATTTAAATGACAATGCTCAAATGGAGTTATTAGAATCTGAAAGAATAAAAGATAAGATTCGTAATTTTGAACAAGACATGTGGAATTATTAATTCGATAATCCCTATTTTATTAAACTCTTACTATTTTTAGTAAGAGTTTTTTATTATATTTATATTTGATAATAGTAATTATGATTGATTATATAATTGTTGGAAGTGGATTAGCCGGACTATCATTTGCAGAAACTTGTTTGCAGAATGGAAAGTCCATATTAGTATTTGAAAACAACACACAAAATTCTTCTCGAATTGCAGGTGGTTTTTATAATCCTGTAATACTAAAAAGATTTAGCGCAGTTTGGAATGCTCAAGAACAAATAGAATTACTTGATTCCTTTTATTCAAAAATAGAAACTAGAATTGATGCTAAAATTGATTATAAATTACCAATTATCAGAAAAATCCATTCCATTGAAGAACAAAATAATTGGTTTCAAGCTTCTGATAAAAAAGAGCTTGCCCCATTCCTTTCTACAAAGATTAGTAATAAAAAATATATTGCAATTGATTCTCCTTTTGGATTTGGCGAAGTTTTACATACGGGATATTTAGATATGACAACATTTATAAATGGATATAAAAAATATTTAGATACTTATTCATTACTAAAAGAAGAATCCTTTTGTTATGAAAAACTTAAGAATATTGATAATCACATTGAATATAAGGGGATAAAAGCTAAAAATATTGTTTTTGCGGAAGGTTATGGTATGCACTCCAATCCATATTTTAAGTATTTGCCACTAGATGGCACAAAGGGAGAACTTTTTACAATTAAAGCATACGGATTAGACTTAGATGTCATTATAAATACTAGCGTTTTTATTTTACCGATGGGAGACAATCTATATAAAGTCGGTGCAACCTATAATTGGACAGATAAAACGGATTTACCCACACCGGAAGGAAGACAAGAACTGATTGATCGAATAAAAGAAATCCTAAATTGTGATTTTGAAATTGTTACTCACCTGGCTGGAGTACGACCTACTGTAAAAGACAGAAAACCTTTAGTAGGAAAACATTCAGAATTTAATAACATCTACATATTAAATGGTTTGGGTACCCGAGGAGTCATGCTAGGTCCGGCTATGGCAAAGGCATTATTTGAAAATATAGAAAACAATGTACCTTTGGACAAAGTAATTAATATCAACCGATTCAAATAAAAAAAATCCCATCAAGAAGTTATCTAGATGGGATTTTTGTTTTTGAAAAACCTAATTTTAAGCTAACATTGTAACAGGATTTTCTATGTATTGTTTTAATGTTTGTAAAAATTGTGCTCCAGTAGCACCATCAATAGTTCTGTGATCACATGCTAAAGATAGCATCATGGTATTTCCAACCACTATTTGACCATTTCTCACAACTGGTTTTTCAACAATTGCGCCAACTGATAAAATAGCCGAATTAGGTTGATTGATTATAGAATTAAACTCTGTAATTCCAAACATTCCAAGATTGGAGATTGTAAAAGTACTTCCTTCCATTTCTGAAGGCAATAACTTTTTATTCTTAGCTCTTGTAGCTAAATCTCTAACGTTTCCTCCTATTTGAGATAAACTCATTGCATCTGTAAAAGGTAATACTGGCACCACTAAACCATCTTCTACTGCTACAGCAACTCCAATATTCACATGATAGTTGATGAGAATTGAATCTTCTCTCCACTGAGAGTTAATTTTTGGATGTTTTTTCAATGCTAAAGCACTTGCTTTAATTACCATATCATTAAAAGACACTTTTGTGTCTGGAACGCTATTTATGATAGTTCTAGATTTCATAGCTTCATCCATTGTGACCTCTATTACAAGGTTATAATGAGGAGCAGTAAATAAGGATTCCGCCAAACGTTTAGCAATTATCTTGCGCATTTGAGAATTCTTAATTTCTTCTGTAAGTTTTTCGCCTACTGCAACAAATGGTTTTGCTACTGAAACTTCAACTTGAGGTTGAGCATTTACGTTTGGTTGAACATTTTGAGTAATAGCACTTGGAGTATAATTCTCAACATCACTTTTTATTATACGACCGTTTTCTCCAGAACCACTAATTTGAGATAAATTAATTCCTTTTTCTTCAGCAATTTTTTTAGCTAAGGGAGAAACAAAAACCCTCTCATTTGAATTTGCTGCTACAGGTTGTGCGTTATTTAATGGTGTTTCAGATGAAGATTCTTTATCTATTTCAACAATTGATGCACTTTTTCCGAAAGACTTGAAATCAGCTGCAATTCCAGTAACATCAGTTCCTTCTGGACCAATAATTGCTAATAAAGAATCACAAGGGGCTGTTCCTCCTTCAGGAATACCAATAAATAATAAAGTCCCAGCATTGAAAGATTCAAATTCCATTGTGGCTTTGTCAGTTTCAATCTCTGCTAGAATATCACCTTCAGCAACTTTATCACCCACTTTTTTTAACCATGTTGCCACAGTTCCATCTGTCATTGTATCACTTAAACGAGGCATTGTTACTATCACAACTCCTTTTGGTAAAGTGGTAGTTGAAGTATTTGATGCTTCAGGAGTAACTTTTTCTTCAGTTATAATAGTTTCCAATTTTGGTGCAGATGGACTTAATAATGCTGAAATATCTTCTCCTTCATTTCCAATTATTGCTAATAAAGAATCCACCGGTGCTGATTCTCCAGCTTGAATTCCAATATATAAAAGCGTTCCTGAATTGAAAGATTCAAATTCCATGGTTGCTTTATCAGTTTCAATTTCTGCTAAAATATCACCTTCGCTAATTTTGTCTCCTATTTTTTTTAGCCAAGTAGCTACTGTTCCCTCCGTCATTGTATCACTCAAACGAGGCATTGTTATTACTGTTGCCATAATTATAGTCTATGAGGTAAAAAAGGATAATTTTCTTGTTCGTAAACAACGTCGTAAAGTTGTTGAACTTCTGGAAAAGGAGATTCTTCAGCAAATTGTGCACATTCTTCAACCAAAGCTTTTACTTTGTCGTCAATGGCTTCTATTTCTGCTTCAGTTGCATATTTATTTTCCATGATTACCTCTAAAACTTGAGTAATCGGATCAATTTTTCTGTATTCGTCTACTTCTTCTTTTGTACGGTATAATTGTGCATCTGACATAGAATGTCCTCTGTAGCGATACGTTTTCATTTCTAAAAATGTTGGTCCATCTCCTCGACGTGCTCTATCAATTGCTTCAGTCATTGCTTCAGCAACTTTAACAGGGTTCATTCCGTCAACGGGTCCACATGGCATTTCATATCCTAAACCAAGTTTCCAAATATCTGTATGATTGGCAGTTCTTTCAACAGAAGTTCCCATAGCATATCCATTATTTTCTACAATAAAAACTACTGGAAGTTTCCATAACATAGCCATATTGAATGCTTCATGAAGCGACCCTTGACGAGCAGCACCATCACCAAAATAGGTCATCGTAACTCCTCCTGTATTAAAATATTTATCTGCAAATGCAATACCTGCTCCAACTGGAATTTGAGCTCCTACAATCCCATGACCTCCATAAAAACCATGTTCTTTTGAAAAAATGTGCATTGATCCACCCATTCCTTTAGATGTACCAGTAACTTTTCCTAACAACTCAGCCATTACTTTTCTTGGATCAACACCCATTCCTATTGGTTGTACGTGGTTTCTGTAAGCTGTAATCATTTTGTCTTTAGACAAATCCATTGCATGTAATGCTCCCGCTAAAACAGCTTCTTGACCGTTGTATAAGTGAAGGAAACCTCTAACTTTTTGTTGAATATAAAGCGCTGCTAATTTGTCTTCGAATTTTCTCCAAAGTAGCATATCTTCATACCATTTTAAATAAACTTCTTTTGTAACTTCTTTCATCTGAATTTCTTTGCTAAAATGTTTTGTGTACGTAAATTACTCACTAAAACGCAAAATAGTTTCCTCACACAAATTTGCGATTGGCAAAAATAATACTTTCCAAGTGAGAAGTAAAATTTATAACGTGATTTTTAGTTGTTTTTACAGTAAGTTTTTGTCAAACATAAAGGGAAGTAGATTTTTTAAGGAATCTGATTTATAAATTTCCCCTACTTCACCCATAAAATATATTTCTATAGGAGATTCCTGCTTGATTTCATATTCTGAAAGTGATTGTCTACATGCTCCACAAGGTGGTATTGGTGATTGAGTTGGATTAGTATCCGACGCTGCAGTAATAGCCATTTTAACAATTTTGGCTTCTGGATAAATTGCCCCCGCTTGAAATACTGCAACTCGTTCAGCACACAAACCAGATGGATAAGCTGCGTTTTCTTGATTTGACCCTAAAACTACTTTTCCGTTATCCAATAAAATTGCTGCTCCTACTCTAAATTTAGAATAAGGTGCATAAGCCTTTTTTCGAACTTCTATCGCTTGATTCATCAAACTTTGTATAGCTTCAGGCAAAACCTCAATAGAATCAAAAACAGAAAATTGAGTTGTAATAGTAATTTTTTTCATTTTTATTTTTCGTTTTAAGGGAAAAAAAATCCAAATTTCAAAATAGAAATTTGGATTTTATATTAAATAGCTTTTTTATTAGTATTCATCGTATTTATCGCCAAAATTGAATGTGAGCGAGAAACGAAGCGTGTTTTCTAATGGATTTTTGACTTGTGAAGCCGAGAACAAATAAGAAACATCGATTTTAACTACATTGTATTTGAATCCAGCACCTAATGAAAAGAACTTACGCGCTCCTTTTGTAGGACTTTCATGAAAATATCCTCCACGTAAAGCAAAAGAATCTTGATATAAATATTCTGACCCTATTGAATAAGTAAACTCTTTTAATTCTTCGCTAAACCCGTCTGGTGCATCACCAAATGATTTGAAAATTCCTTCAGTCCAACCAATTTTATTATAATTATTATAATTTTCTGTTCTTTCAGCATCAGTAATAGTTCCATCTCCATTCAAATCAGCATCTTGAGGTGTTGGCACTAATAATTTTGCGATTTCTAAATTAACAGCTAATTTACTATATTCGTCTAGAATAAAATCAAAACCAGTACCTAATTTCATATTGGCTGGCAAGAAATTTGATTTTACTTTATCTGAATCATAACTTATTTTTGGTCCCAAATTTTGAAAGTTAAAACCTACTCGCCATCTACCGTCAAAATTTTCGTAAGCGACTTCTTCTGATTGATAATATCCAAATACGTCAACTGCAAAAGAAGTGGCAGCCGATGCATCTCCATTGGCGTCAGCAATTCTTAGGCTAGAACTAACAAACCTACCCCCTACTCCCATAGCAAATTGCGGACTTAATTTTAAGGAGTACGATAAATCTAAGGCAAACTCATTCGGCTTTACATTTCTACCTGGGTCATCATAATTTTCTCTTAGAACAATATCTCCCAAATTAAAATAACGCAAACTTCCTGCAAAGGCACTTTTTTCATTTATTCTATCATAATAAGTAACTTGTCCAAGTGATATATCGTTTACTAACTCTGTTAAATAAGGAGTATAACTTACTGATGCACCAATTTTATCTAATGCAAAGGCATATTTAGCAGGGTTATATTGTTGTGAAAAAGCATCAGGAGATGTAGCAACTCCTTGGTCAGCCATACCCGCTGAACGGGCATCAGCGGCAATTAACAAAAAGGGAACACCTGTAGTAATCACTCTATTTTCTTGTGCTTTTACTAATTGTATCACTAAAAAAGCAATTAGTATTAATGGTATTTTTTTCATTCTATTATTCAAAATTGATTCAACAAATATACTATTTTATTAAAGGATAACAAGTTTTTCAAACTTTTCAGTTTTATTATTTGTCAAAGTTGATTTCACAGTCAACTTATAGACATAAACTCCCTTACCTATTTTATCCCCAAAATCGTCTTTTCCATCCCATGTAATTTCTCTTGAAAGAAAGCCATCGGTAGTAATAATTTGATTTTTTGTCCAAACCACTTTTCCGGTAATAGTCATAACCTGAACCTGAACTTCTAGCGGCTCGAAAGGTCGGTTGTGGGTGAACCAAAACTGAGTGTAATCAACAAATGGATTGGGATAATTCAATACATTGGTCAAAGTGATGTCGCCATCGCCAACTACAACAAATTGAATTTCAGAACTAATTGGATTATTATAGACATCCCAAGCTTTAAATGTAATGGTATGAAGTCCTAATGCTAAATTTCGTAAAGGAAATTTTAATTTTCCTTTAGTATAATCATTTGGCTCTGTCTCATAATAATCATTTAAAATATAAGGTTTTGTAATATCACCGTCAAGTACAGCGGTGATGTCGTGACCAATACCACTTGCAGTATTTATTCCGTTTTCGTCTTCAAGAAATGCCAAGAAAATTGGCGATTGATTGGTAATACCTCCTGAAATAAAATTTTGATCGTTCATATACAATTTCACTCTTGGAGGCGTTGTATCGGCAACGGCATTCGTATTAATACCTCCAATCAAAATAGAAGTATCAATTCCTGTTTGGTCAAGTAATTGTCCTGTTTTCTTGGAATAAAAACTGATTCTTCCATTACCTACTGGAATTCTAATATCTCGTGGAACTACAAAACTAAATTCAAAATTTCCATTGACAACCGTTGCATTACCTCGAAAAATAGTTTCACCTAATACATTCAAAGTCATTGTTGCGGCTACAACATTAGGCAAGGCAATTAAAGCTTCAACGCCGTCATTTGCTAAAGTAGATTTTGTAATATTTTTATCAAAAATAGTAATTGCTAAATCACCATTGTAATCAGATAATAAATTATTGCTTTCATCTGTAATTTGCCCTGCTAATTTCACTAAAGCTAATGATTTCAATGTATCTACTGGCCCAGTTATAGGCATATCATTTATCTTAGTTAGCACTACTTTTGGCTGTGGAATGGCTAACATTAAAGCAGGATCACCGAGATAAAAAACTACATTTGTATTTGGAGCCAATGGATCGTTTTTAGTTAAACGTAATGCTTCAGCAATAGAAACATATTCGTTGGAATTATAAGCAAATAAATGTTTTGAAAGTACATCATTGAAATTTTGACCCGTACTTTGAGGTATAGATCTTATGGTAGTAATCATTGATATGGCACCTCCTTTGGGATTCCAATAGGTATACTCCCCAGCAGTTGACTTATATGGATTGTCAAATCTTGAAAAATCACAGGTAATAGTAATGAACAAAGGATATTTATACCTATTACTTAAATTTTGTCCATCCACTTTTTCCCAAATTCGTTCTTGAGACAATCCATCTTCTCCCCCATGCCCTAGGTAGTTAAAAACAAGTGCGCCTTTTTCGAAAGCATCAAATACATCTTGTCTTGCTTTTGGATATCGATTTCCTCCGGCCGATGTTTCTTGAACATACGCATCTAAAAACATTTTTTTAACGTTGATAAATGGTTTTTCTAATGCTATTTTATCTGCCAATCGATTTTGATAAAATTGCAATTGTTTATCGCCAGTATGTTCTTTATCGGGATCATCAGCAATACAAGCATAATTGTTTCTCCAACTACCATAAGACTTAATGTCATAATAATCAATCACTTTGTTGACCATTTCATCAGCCTGTTGATTGGAACTGACTAACATTCGACCAACAGCAACATCAATTCCCGAATTATTCGATTCAACATTTCCTTCATTATCATCTAAAAGACAAAAGAAATCATCGGATGCAAAGGAAGATTCACTTGCTGACATACTATCTAAAGCCAGATAAATAGGAACTATATTGGTATTGTTTGGAATTCTATTTTTGAAATCAAAAGAAGCATCGCCAAAAAGATTTACATATTTCAATTTTTTATCATCAGTGGAAGCATTTCGATATACATATTTTATGAAATTTCTGATAGCACCAATATCTTGTTTTCCTGATGCAAATTCTTGATAAATAGTTTCTAGATTGACTACTTTTACATTCAAATTGGAATTAGAACGATGAAAATTAGCTAATTTTTCGGCCTCACTATTTAAAAATGTAGGCGTAATAATTAAATAGTCTATATCTTGAAATTGATTTTGTGCATTATTAAAAATAGTTCCTTTAAGATTTTGATTGGCAACACGAGATTGACTATCCTTGCCTGGAGTATAAAAATCACCTTTATCTAAAGCAATATATTTTCTGGTTTCGCCTAAATTAACTTTAAAAGAAAACTGATCTAGATTGTTGTTTTCAACATTAGTAACATTGTAAATATCGGTAATATCCCAAATTTGAGGTATTGATGTGGCGTTTGTAAACTGATACTCGCCAACTCCTGCCAATGAACTCGCCATGTTGTATTGAAATCGAAACTGTTTCCCATATCCTTTTAAGTTCCGTTCTGCTTTTAGCATAATAAAATTCAAATAAGCTTTAGAATTTGGAACTCCATTGTTATTGTATTTCAGATTTATATTAACATTTTCTGAAGCTGGGAACGATGAAGATAACGCACCCTCAATACCGCCTTGTTCCGAATATTGTGCTAATGCTGAAAAAGGAATCGTTCCAACGCTAGCGCCATTTGCAGTAATATCAAATTTTGTTGGAGTAAAAGCAACACCAACAGCCGATACATTTATAACAATTGGATTTGTAGTAACTATATTAGGAAAGGAAAAATCAAAACTTTGTTCGTCATTAATATCAAATGCTTCCCCAAACCATTTTCGACCAAGACGTACTACATTAGTCAAATCGACTTCATGAAACTGATAGTCATCAAATTTAGTAATTGTATTTGTAGTAGAATCTGTAATAGTCGGCATTGCATTTATACGCTTACCATTATCCGTTTGTACCGTTATGTAGTAATAGGACTTGGTCGCATACAAATTTAAATGAGTTAAATTTTCTTGACTCCAATTATCAAAACCTTCACAATACATTAATATATAATCATTGTCATTAAAAACGCCATCGTTTTCACCTAAAATTTGGATAGCATTTTCAGCTAAGTCCGAAGGATAGTCAACCTCATTAGAAAGTGGAATCATTCTACCTCCATTTCCAAAAACTTTGATTTTTCGAGGGTCTACATTGTCAACATTTAAACCTAATTGACGTAAAAAATCTTTGGACAATGCATAAACACCTGATTTTTGAACATAAAAACGATACCAATCCCCAGAAGCTAGTACTGAATTAGAAATAGTATTAAAATTTCTTTGAGTATCGGCACCAAAATTAACTTTTTGTTGCATCGAATAGGAAAAAGATCTTAATCTTTTATAACCATTTTCTACCTTAATAATAGGCGACAAAGTGATAGAAACATAGAAATCGTTTCGTGATTTGTAATTTTTTATCGATTTGGTCAACTGATTTGGGATGGTTTTTAAGGACAATTCGCCTAACTGGGACAAAGAAACATCTTCATAAACTACATTGTCAATTTGAACTGAATTTTCATCTATTGAAGCTGAGACCGCCAATTTAGCTTGGAAAACAATTGATTTTGTTGATGTGTTGAAAGAAAAATAATTAGCTTGAAAATGGGGAACATTATATTTATACGTTCCATACGAATAGTATAAATTATCATTCCAATCAATTGAATAAT
>CAIRNC010000334.1 GCA_903879875.1 uncultured Bacteroidota bacterium | reverse complement strand
TCAAAAAAACAATTCAATGAATTCATTAAAAAAAATGGTTTTTCTGAAGGGAAAATATATTTAAAAAAATAGCCGTTACAATAGATAATACATTTTTCTAATTTTTGACAAAATACAAAACATAATTTATGAATTACATTCAATCTATACTTCTAGCTATCATTGAAGGAATTACAGAGTTTTTGCCTGTATCTTCTACGGGACACATGATTATAGCCAGTTCTTTTTTTGGAATTGCACAAGACGATTTTACAAAACTTTTCACCATTGTAATTCAATTGGGAGCCATTCTATCGGTGATGGTTTTGTATTTCAAACGGTTTTTTCAATCTTTCGATTTCTATTTTAAACTATTGGTAGCCTTTATTCCTGCAGTGGTTTTGGGCTTATTGTTTAGTAAAAGAATTGATGCTCTGTTAGAAAGTCCTGCTACAGTCGCCGTTTCACTTTTGGTTGGTGGAATAATATTGTTAAAAGTTGATGATTGGTTTCAAAGTCCTGAAACAGAAATCGCTACAGAAATCAGCTACTTGACCGCTTTCAAAATTGGATTGTTTCAATGTTTAGCAATGGTGCCTGGCGTTTCTAGAAGTGGCGCAAGTATTGTTGGTGGAATGACTCAAAAATTATCTCGAACTTCAGCAGCAGAATTTTCGTTTTTCTTAGCGGTTCCAACTATGCTGGGAGCTACAGCAAAAAAATGTTATGATTATTACAAAGACGGATTCGTATTAACACACGACCAAATCAACTTTTTGATTATAGGGAACGTAGTCGCATTTATTGTGGCACTTTTGGCAATTAAAACCTTTATTGGATTTTTAAGTAAAAATGGATTTAAAGTTTTTGGTTATTATAGAATTGCTATAGGAATTGCATTACTTATTATCAATTATTTTCATCCTCTAAGCATTCTTTAATGACAATTGAAGACTATCAAAACGGTCAGATTTTACTGATTGACAAACCGTTGCATTGGACTTCGTTTCAAGCAGTCAACAAGTTAAAGTATGCACTAATTAACAAAGTTGGACTTCCAAAGAAATTTAAAATTGGCCATGCGGGCACTTTAGATCCATTGGCATCGGGATTGTTATTGGTTTGTACTGGCAAATTCACTAAAAGAATATCGGAGTTGCAAGGGCAAGCCAAAGAATATACAGGCACTTTCTGTATTGGAGCCACGACCCCTTCTTATGATTTAGAAACCAAAATTGACCAAACCTTTCCTATTTCGCACATCGATGAAGCCTTAATCTTTGATACCGTTCCCTCTTTTTTGGGAGAAATAGATCAAAAACCACCCGTTTTTTCGGCAATAAAAAAAGATGGTATTCGATTGTACGAACATGCTCGTGCTGGCGAAACAGTAGAAATTGCCACCCGAAAAACAACCATTCACGAATTTGAAATTACACGAATTGCGCTCCCGGAAATTGATTTCAGAGTAGTTTGTAGTAAAGGCACTTACATTCGCTCTTTGGCTTTTGATTTTGGAAAAGCATTGCAATCGGGAGCACATTTAATTGCTTTGCGACGAACCAAAATTGGGGATTATACGGTTGAAAACGCCACACTGATTACTGATTTTGAAGCATCATTGCCTTCTCTTTCATCATTATTTCCATAATTTCATTTTGAGTAGATAGCCCTTTATCATGCAAATACCACAGTTGCAATTCTGCTTTAGCATTAGCATCTACAACTCCAAACTTGGCTTTATACGCTTTGATGAAATCGGATGCGCCTTTAGGTCTTGGTCCCCAATGATTGATTACATTACCAGTTTCTTTATCAATTATAATTAATTTCGGAATTGCTTGAGCTTGATTGGTTAAAAACAAATTCATGAGGTCAATATTTTCATCTCGAAAAGCAATTTTCATTTCGATAGCCTCTGATTCATTAGCCATTTTATTAAAAATAGGAAGCAATTGAGCAGCATCACCACACCAACCTTCTGCCAAAACAATCCATAAGTAGTTCTTCTGTAAATTTTTCAAATGAAGACTGTTCTCATCCGAAACTTTCATTGTTTTATCCAAACG
>CAIRNC010000333.1 GCA_903879875.1 uncultured Bacteroidota bacterium | reverse complement strand
ATAATATAAAACAAAAAAACTGTAATGAAAAATGCTTTTCTAATACGATTTGATAGTTCCGGATTAACGCAAACGGCCATGATAAATAAGCTGCCTAACAAAAAAGGCACCGTAAAATGTAACAAATTAGTCAACACAAACTTACTTTCGTAAATAATATTAGTAAAATAAAGGTAAAAACAGGGCATCATCATGATAATGCTAACATCGAGCATAGTGGCGACTTTTGAAATATCAGTTTCCGGATAAACTTGAGATAACCCAATGATCAAAAATCGAATAGTATTTATTCCGGTAATAATAATTAGGTATTTATTAATCAGCGAATGTTCCTGATACTTATTTTTTCCAAAGATTAAAACTGTACATAAAAATCCGAGTACGGCGGTTATAAATAATATGAAGTTACTTAGCATTAATCTATTTTTTTTAAGAATAATAAAGAGCCGTTGTCCGATTTTTAATATAAAAAATGTTCCAAATTTACTACAATAAACACAAACCTTATAAAATAAATAACTCTCAAATAACGGAAATCGTATCTCAATATAATGGAAATTTGATAAAAGAAAAACTAAAAAAGCCCTCTTTTGAAATTTCACGGAAAGGACTGTATTTTATTTGACAAAAACCAGTTGTATAGTTAAAAGTGAGTTATTAATATTTACCTTCATTTTATGAGTTTAGCTCAATTGATAAACATAAGACAAACTCATAAAACCCACAAATTGAAAAACATTCTCTAAAAATGCTGGAATCGTATCTGAAAACACTGGAATTAATAGGAAACTGTTGTGTACACAAATTCTATTATTTTATTTTGTTTCCAAATTAATAACTAATTAAAATGATTACAATGAAACAATGCACTAAATCATCCTTTTGGGATACAAAAAATGTAACAAGACTTATAGCAGTCTTTCTAATGTTTTTCTCTTTCGAGGCAGAAGCACAAAACAATGCCTTAAATTTTAATGGATACAATAATAATAACCCTAATGGCTTGCAAAACAAGGTAACTTGTGGCAATTCAATTGGTAATTTTGGCACGACTAACTTTACCATTGAGTTTAATGTCAAAACTACATCTACGGATGGTAATGCAGAGTGGTTAGTAACAAAAAGAAGCGTATGTGGACATGCAAGCTTCTTCAATATAGGTATAACCAATGGTATTGTCTTTCTTGAGATTGATCAAGATACTAATGGAACAAATCATAATGATTTAATTTCCAATACAGCTGTAAATGATGGAACATGGCATCATGTCGCTCTAGTGCGTTCTGGTACAAGTCTTACTTTTTACATAGATGGAGTTGCGTCAGGATCTAAAACTAACTCTTTTATTACTAATGTCAATAATGCTGATAATTTAACAATAGGAGGATTTGGTTCAACTTGCAGTACAAATCAAAATTTTGTTGGTTCACTTGACGAATTACGAATTTGGAATATAGCACGTACACAATCGCAAATCCAAGCGGCAAAGAATACTGAATTAGTTGGAAACGAAACAGGATTAATTACTTACTATAATTTTAACCAAGGAACCGCTAATGCTAGTAATAATGTAACTACTTTGTTAGACAAAACAGCCAACACTAACAATGGTACACTGAATAATTTTACACTTTCAGGAACTACTGCCAATTGGGTAGCTGGGAATTCGACAGTTGCTCCAGTAACCGCTTTAAACAACGCATTAAATTTTGATGGCGTAGATGACTATGTGAAAATCAATAATACTACTTCAGCAAATTTTACTATTGAAGCATGGGTTAAATCTTCAGTTCCTTCTCACACTGGATGGGCCGCTTATCAAGGTTCACCTATAGCATGGGCTGACAAAGGGGGTGGAGCCAATGATTTTACTTTTTCAATTTTAAACAATCACCTGGCATTTTTTGACGGCAGTAATGATGGAGAAATAGAAGGTACTACTAATATTTGTGATGGTAACTGGCACCGTGTGGCTATAGTAAGAACAGCAGGAAGCACCTCTTATTTATATGTAGATGGTGTACAAGACGGAAGTGGCACTTCAGGATCTGCTGTCTTAACAGATAACCCTTTCATTGAATTTGGTGGAAACACCCTTGATGGCGTATATTATAACGGGAATATAGATGAATTAAGAATTTGGAATAGTGCACGTTCACAATCACAGATTCAATCTAACATGATTAATGAATTGATAGGTACTGAAACAGGTTTAATTAATTATTATAATTTTAACCAAGGAATTGCTAATGCAAACAATAGTGGAGTAACCACCTTAAATGACTTAACCAGCAACCAAAACAACGGAACTTTAAATAACTTCTCTTTATCAGGTACTACTTCAAATTGGGTAGCTGTAACAGGTGTTATTAATGCTACAGTAGCAGGAACCATAACAGCGAACCAAACCATTACTTCGCTAACAAGTACTGGAGTAACTACAATCCCTGGTGATCAAAATATGAATAGTGGTGGATGGTTTCCTGTAAGTCCATCAATGTCATATGGAGATATGCCTTGGGATCAAATGCCAGCATACAATGAAGCACAATCTTTTAAAGCATCTAATAGTGCATCATGGACTAGCTTAAAAATTAATGTGCAAAATGTCAATCAACCTGGGGATTTTACTCTACAGGTATTTAGTGGTGATGGAGTTTATGGAAGTACAATACTATCTCAAACAGTTAGTATTTATAACAATGGTATTAATAATTTTATATTTTCAAGTCCAATTGCATTAACTGCTGGTCAATTCTATACTTTTCAATTATCATCTAATGGGAATGCAAATGTTAGCATAGATGGCTCTGGTTCATCATTGCCCTTTGGCACTTTTTATCAAAATGGTAATGGTTCAGGAGGTTCATTATACTTTGAAAATACGTATCAAATCAATAATGCAAACTGGAATAATTTAACCTTAACAGGTAATACAGGTAATGTATTATATTGGCAAAAATCTACTGATGCTGGATTCGGTAATCCAACAACTATAGCCAGTACAAGTACTACGTTGTATTCTGGTTTAGTTGGAAATCTTTCTGCTACTACCTATTTTAGAGCAGTTGTAAAGTTTGGTGGTTTTGCCGCAGCAAATACCAATACAGTTAAGATTACGGTTTCAATAAATTCAAGTAATACTTCTCAAATTAAAGCTAACCAATGTGGAGTTACATTAGCATCGCTAAATGCCAACATCAATGCCGATTATGTTGCAGGTTATCAAGCGTATCGTTTTGAAGTTAGCAATGGTGGGTCAGTAAATACAGTAGATGTAAACAAATACAACTTTAGTTTAACGCAAACGCCAGGTATTACTTATGGTACGACTTATGGTGTTCGTGTTGCGGTAAAAATAGGTGGCACTTGGGGCGAATATGGTGTTTCTTGTAATGTAACAACACCTGTACTTTCTAGCAGTACCGTTATTACAACTAAAATCAATCCTGTTTTTTGTGGTTCTACTTTAGCGGCTTTGGATACTAAAATTGCAGCGGTACCTGTTTATGCAGCAACTGGTTACCGTTTTGAAATTACAAAAGGTGGTATAACCACTTTTTATAATTCATCTGTTTATAACTTTAGATTGGCAGATGCTGGTGTAGCCGCTTATGGTACAACTTATACTATTCGTGTAGCGGCACAAGTAAACGGTGTT
>CAIRNC010000332.1 GCA_903879875.1 uncultured Bacteroidota bacterium | reverse complement strand
GAAAAAGAACCGTCTCTTCAACTTCTAATATTCTATTTATATTTTGAACGGCTAATTCTGTATTCTGTTTTGCAGAAATAAAATTTTTATCTTCAATATTTTGTCTAACAATTCTAAATATTTGTCTAATAATGTCATGAAACGACCACATGTTTTGTGAAGGTCCAGTCCAACTTTTTTTTTCTAAAAATGGGAAAAGTTGGTTTTCTTTACGTTCAAATCGTCTTTCAATTGTTGCTAATTGATTTAATGCGTTGTAAAATTTTTGATACTCATTTTCTATATCAATTTGGATGATTTCATCAGCTATTTTATGAATTAAAGCGGTTTCATCAAGATAATTTTGTATTGGATGCCCTTTTATTAATGCTATGTTTTTAAATTCTGTATCCATTTTATTGTTGTTTTATTTTTTCATACAATTTGACCATCGATTGCAATAATTCGATAGGAGTTATTAGAATTTGATAATGATTTTGCCCAAACATTTGCGGTAAATAATATTTGGCTTGCGCTTCGATAGCCAATGCGTAGGAGTTTATATTTCGTTGGTTTAATTCTCGTAATGCCTGTTTTACATCGTTAATTCCGTATTTGCCTTCGTATTTATCATAGTCGTTTGGTTTTCCGTCAGAAATAAGAATAATCCATTTGTTTTTTGTGCTTCGCGTGTCTAATCTTGCTCCAGCATGACGCAAAGCAGCTCCAATTCTTGTGTATCCAGATGGTTCGATGGCGCCAATTTTGTGTTTGGCAATTGACCAATTTTCATTAAAATCTTTAACAGTTAAATAGGTCGAAAAATTTCGTGTTTTGGAATAAAAACTATCAATTGAAAAATCGATATTGAATTCGTTTAATATTTCTCCAAACAAAATAGAAACCTCTTTTTCTACATCAATTACACGATTTCCCGCAGCATAACTATCGCTTGATAAACTGATGTCTAGCAATATTAAAATAGATAAATCTTTTTCTTTTTTTCTATTGGAAAGATAAATTTTATCGGATGGTGTTTTTTTAGAATGCACATCAACATACAAATCGGTTAAAGCATCAATATCAAATTCTTCGCCTTGAGTTTGTCGTTTTTGTTGCTGCATTTTGTTGTTCAAATTTGTTAAAATCTTACGAAGATTTATAAGCGTTGAACTGTTTTTTGAAATGGTCTTTTTATAATAATTCGCATCTGTTTTTAGTTGCGTTTTGGGGTAAACTTTGCAATAATTCTCTTTGTATTTTCGTTTGTCAAAATCCCATTCGTTATACATAAGATGAAAACCATTGGTGTCTGTTTCGGCACTTTCTGAAATGGATGTGTTTTCAGTAAATTCGGCTTGATACACAGAATGCGCCGTATCATCGACCCGAACAGTGAATTTCATATTGAGGTCTTCAATCGCATTTTCGTGTTTTTCTAAATCGTCTGAACCATCAAAATCACGCCAATTTCCGTTGAATTCTTCGGCGGTTTCTACTTTTTCAAAACTATGCAGCAATACATAATCTTCTTGTTGTTTTTTGTCAACTTCAACCGTAATTATTTCTTCAACGGCTTTTGCTTGTAAGGTGGTTATAATTTGTTCTGCATTGGATTTTTTAACCAAATCAGAAAAATTTTCAAGTATCGTTTCGGTGTTTTCTTCTTTGTCATTTTGCATCAATTTTCCATAAATCCAAGAGTAATCTGCTGGCTTTTTTGGAGTTGCGTTGATTTCAAAATGTGTTTTTAATTCTTCATAAATTTCTTCAGCATTTGGATATTTTTGAAATAATAAATCTAAAATCTGTTGCTTTTTTTCTTCTGAAAAAACTTCGTCAGCAATCAAATTGATATTCAATTCGGATTGCACACTCAAAAACAAAATTCTGAAAAAGTAAAGTCCTAAATTTTGCTCTTTCGTTGACAATTCGTTAAAATAAATGGGAAGGAAAAAGTTGTTATTTTTATAACCACCTTCACGTTCTGCAGGAAAAATCTCGATAGGATTTCCTGTAATGGCTCTAGCCAAAATAGTTAAACGCGGTTTTGCATCCTTTAAGAAAACAGCGTTGTTGTCTAAAAGAATTTTTTTCTTATTTCTTTTTTTGAAATATTTAGAAACGGTTCCAAAAAGTAGTTCGTCTATATCCATTTTTAAGACAAATTATATCATCAAATCGCACAAATCCTTTAACGATTGAACGGTTTGCAAATCATCGGTAAGCGGTTCGACGATTGCAATATGAGTTGAAAGTCTTTTGGGCAATCCGCTATTAATTAATGTTGCAGCGTTTACTAAAAGGCGTGTCGAAACGGTTTCGGTCAATCCTAATTCGGTTAGATTTCTGATTTTATTACCAATTGCGACTAGTTTTTTAGCATTATCAGCATCTACTTTAGTTTCATTAATGAGAATTTCGATTTCTTGTTTTGCCTCTGGATAATCAAACGAAAGTGCTGAAAAACGTTGTTTTGTTGACGGTTTCAATTCTTTAAAACCACGTTGATATCCAGGATTAAATGACGCTACTAGCATAAAATCTTCGTGTGCTTTTATGGTAATTCCTAACTTGTCAATAAACAATTCTCGGCGATGATCGGTTAGCGAGTGTATGGCTACAATGACATCAGGTCGTGCTTCGGCGATTTCATCTAAATAAATAATAGCACCTTCTTTTACGGCTATTGTCATTGGTCCGTCAACCCAAACAGTCTCTGCACCTTTGATAATAAATCGTCCAATTAAATCGGTGGAAGAGGTTTCTTCGTGGCAGGCAATTGTAATTAGTTTTTTATTCAATTTATGCGCCATATATTCAATAAATCTAGATTTTCCAGTTCCAGTTGGCCCTTTTAGTAGCAACGGAATTTTATTGGAATAGGTGTGAGAAAAAATTTCTTCTTCTTTTCCGATGGCATGATAATATGGAATAGTTTGTGTCATTTTAATGAATAATTATAGTTTCTCTTCAACTTTATTTGAAAATAAATTTGGATTAATTTTTATGGAAATAAATGCCCAATTGTTACCTGCATTTTTGTTTCCAGCTTTTAAAACTGCCATTGATGAAGAGGCAAACATTTGTGAAAATCCTGCATCTACAGTTACATTTTCATACATTTTGTATACTAATGTTAAATCTAATTCGGTGCCTAGATAATTGTCTTGTTTTACTCCAGTACTATAAATTGAAGCTGCAGAAGCAAAATAATGAGGTGTTAATTTGGCTGAAAATTTGTTTTTTTCGTAGCCTAGATTTGCATAAACATCGGTTAAACCAACAGAATTTGTGTGATTTCCAACATAAAAATAATCCATGTAGCCATTGAATTTATGGTTGGTTCCATACAATGGATTAAACGACTTCATATCCGTAGAAGTGTCGTTTTGATCTTTTCCAGAAAGACGTTCAAAACCAATACTGGTGTTAAAAGTTGTGGAAGCTTTATAATTAATATTTGCTGAAAAATAGTTTGCACTTACAGACTTATCGGCTATTTTCCCTGTTTGCAAATAAGCTGCGCCATCAATAGAAAGTGATCCATTTTTGAAAACCAATCTTGAACCTAAAGTTTGACTATAATCTATTTTTTCTTCCGTTCCAACTAAATATGGCATTCCGTTATTCAATGCTAATACACTTAAATTTAATTTTTCAAAATCAGTGTGGTACCATAAATATTGCAATGATTTATATTGTAAAACGGCATAATTTTCATAAAAATTAGTTTCTTTATTTGCATTTAATGCCAATCCAAAATGAATTTGATTTTTGGTATTTGGATTAAATTTTAATAAAAATGCATCATGACTTCTGGCTTGCATAGTCCAATCTACATTTCCAAAAATACGAGCATCGTCATAATTAATTTCTTGTCGTCCTAATTTGAAAGAGAATTTCTCATCCATTTTTATTTCGCCATAAGCCTCATGAAAAGCACTGTTTGCATCTGTTTTTGAAGTAGTTGTTACGTCTCCCCAAGTTTTTACATTTTGTGGAGAAACTCGTAATTTGATATTTTTAAAAGAATAATCAAATATTAGTCGAGTTCTTTGAGAGATAAAAGAAGCTGCTTTTTCAGTATCTGGTTTTAAGGTTCCATAACCGTTTCGGTTTTCAAATCGTGCACGCAAATCTGCATTTATATCAAACTGTTGTGCAGAAATTGTTACTGTTCCTAAAAGGGCAATTAGTGCAGTATAAATATATTTTGTCATTTTGTTAATTATTAACGGTTTCAATAATTTTATCTACTGTTTCTTTGTTGTTTACACCCAAACCTTCTTGCTGATGCAATAATTCGCCTTCTTTATTAAAAACACTGATAATATTAGAATGTGAGAAATCCATTGGAGCAATTTGTTTGTATTTTACGGCTAGCACATTGGCAAATTCTTGTACTGTAGATTTTGTTCCTTGCAGAAAAGTCCAATGTGGAGCATCCATATAGTTAGCTTTCGAAAATGCTTTTAATCTTTCTGGCGTGTCAACTTCAGGATCAATACTTACTAAAACAAAGTTTAAATCGGATAGTTTATCTTTGGGCATTTTAGATTCAATGTCGCGCATATCGGCAACCAATCTTGGACAAGCGGCTTTACAACTAGTATAAATCATTACCATTACGGTCACTTTTCCTTTTAAATCTTTTAGTTCTATGGTTTTGTTATCTTGAGTTTTCCATTTGCTAGTTAAGTTGTAAATAGATTCTTGAGAGATGGAATTATTTTTTGTTTCTGTTGTTGTTTTTTTACAACCAAAAAGTGTTATGGCGACAAGAAAGAGGATTATTTTTTTCATGGTTTTTTTGT
>CAIRNC010000331.1 GCA_903879875.1 uncultured Bacteroidota bacterium | reverse complement strand
TGCTTCAGAAAAAATCATTCAGAAACCTTATGTTTATTTTGAATTGTTATCGGATGTTAATTCCAACTCCTTTTTAATGGACGACAAACTTTATCAGATTAAATCTTCTGTTAACAAAATGGCTATTTCGGTGAAAGATTTAAACGATAATTTAATAAAAGAATATGAAGTTTTAGAGAGTAAACCTATTGACTTTAAAAATTCAGAAATAATTCAAGAGAACGGAAGCATTTCCAATAGGAGAATATTGGAAAAATCGTCTCAATTTTTACGTAAAATTACGAACTCTAATATGGGTATTTCATGTTATAAATTCAATGATAATTTTTTAATTACAACTGGTGCAGTATCTGAACAGCAACAAAATAGTGCTGTGATGGCTGGAGCTATGTTTGGTGTTGCGGGTGTATTAATAGCTTATGCAGTAAGCAATCCTACTCTGGAAAGTTTTAATTCTTACGCCAATAGAAAAGTGGTTTACATACATTCTTTATTTGATAAAGATTCTAATCATGTCCTTGGCGAAATACAACCCTTAGCATTTGATAAAATTCGTAATTTTATTGACAAAAATACAACACTTACATCTCAAACTTTATTCAAGCAAAATAATATTTATTATTTAGGCAATTATAATAAAACAGACCAAGAATATATCATTAGAAAATTCCAAGATTAAATGGAGAACCTAAAAGTAATTGCCTTTGACGCCGATGATACACTGTTTATAACGAACCTTATTTTCAGGAAACAGAACAGAAATTCTGCACATTGTTGGGCGATTATTTGTCAAAGCAAGGTTTGTCTCAAGAATTGTTTCGAGTTGAAATTCAGAATTTAGATTTATATGGCTATGGCATCAAAGGTTATATTTTATCTATGATTGAGGCTGCAATGAACATTTCTAACCATACCATTTCGATGGAAATTATAGAAAAAATTATTGTTTACGGAAAAGAATTACTCGAAAAACCCATAGAATTGTTAGAAGGAGTTGAGCAAACGTTATCAACTTTACATGGAAAATACAAACTGATTGTTGCTACCAAAGGCGATTTGAAAGACCAACGTAGAAAATTACACAATTCAGGTTTGGGGCACTATTTTCATCACATAGAAGTTATGACTGATAAGCAGGAGGTAGATTATTCCGATTTGTTAAAACGGTTAGAAATAAAACCTTCAGAGTTTATGATGATTGGAAATTCACTAAAATCTGATGTTTTACCTGTTCTTGAAATTGGAGGATATGCCGTTCATATTCCGTTTCACACAACATGGGAGCATGAAAAGATAAACCATAAAGTAGAACATTCTAACTTCGTTACTTTGGATAAAATTACCGCGGTATTGCCGTTACTTTTAAAATAAAAATGCTATTCTGCATTATTTATTTTAACCAATTTTGTCTCTAAACAATTGATTCACTGAATTTTGGGCAATATTTAAGGCTCTAAGTGCATTTTTCTTTTTGAAAGCATGAGCTTCCATGCGAATCAAAATGTTTTTCAACATTGTAATGGCATCATTAATATAAGGCCCTTTATTTAGCATGATGCATTCTGCTTGAACTCCTTGAACAACGTCGCTAATTTCAGCTCTTGTAGGGATTCCTGTTTTGGCTAGATTATCTAGAACTTGAGTAGCCCAAATTACTGGTATATGTGCTGACTCACAAAGCCAAAGTATTTCATTTTGAACTTCAGAACTTCTTTCAAATCCGATTTCAACAGCCAAATCACCTCTTGCAATCATGACACCAATTTTGTTCCTTTTCATTCCTTCAAGGAGAATAAATGGTAGGTTTTCAAAAGCTTCTTTGTTTTCAATTTTAAAAACGACGCCTATATCTTCAGCATTATTTCGTTTTAATTGTTCATATAAAAACGCAACATCATTTGCCGTTCTAACAAATGAATACCCTAGAATAGATGCATTTTTGCAAACAAAAGGCAAGTTTTCTATGTCTTTTTCAGTTAATGCGGGTAAATTTAATTTGGTGTCGGGAAGATTAATTCCTTTTTGCGAAGCGAGTTTCGATTTATAGCAGTGAGTTATTAAGAGTTCGACATCATCTTTTGTTTTTGAAACGACTATCGATTTTATCATTCCATCATCAAAAAGAACCGTGTCATTAATTTTCACATCGTCTATTATTTCGGGAAGCATAACTCCAATTTCAGCTTTTTTTAGTTGCTTGTTTTTTTTTCCGAATTTCGATTTTTCTCCTAATGTATTTCTTTTGGTTAAAATAATGTGCTCCCCAACTCTAATTGGAATGGTATTTTTTGTTTTTCTTTTTTTACAAAGTATTTCAATGTTTGCAGTCCTTATTTTAGGACCAGATAAGTCCATGTAGATTTTTATATTATGCTGTTTTTCAGTATTGATTTCATTGATAAATTGTACCATTTTAGTCCAAATAGCAATATCTCCGTGGCTTAAATTTATCCGCGCTATTTCCATTCCGCTTTGAACCATCCCTTCAATAATAGATTTGTTTTCCGCAGCTTCATTTGGAAGCGTTACCATTATCTCGGTGAAGTGATTTTTTCTTGTGGGATTAAATAGTTTATTGGCATTTTTCTTGACTAATTCCTTACTTCTTTCGTAGCCAATGATTTCAATTTTCGACTTTTCTTCAACAGGAAGTCCTTGAATTAATTTTAAATTTTTAACCACATTATATAAGTTGCTATAAACATAACCTTCTGAGGTGCCTAAAGACGATACGCCATAGCCAGATAAATTGTCGTGATATTTTCTTAAATCAAAACTTCTTAAAATTAAATAGCGACATAGATTCTTAGCACTTAATTTGTATTCTGTGTGGATTTCTGCAAGAGTTACATCAATTTTAGATTCGTTGTCAATAATGGATTGTAAAATTTCATCCAATTCATCACACAATTTTTCAATTTTCATACTTTTAGATGTTAGCTTTTTTTAGCTTTTGGGAAGTAAAATTAGTAAAAAAACACCAATGTACTTTTCGGATTTGTTTCCAAATTGTTAAATAAATATGAAGAATTTTGACTCAATTAAAAGACAAAAAGTTTTAACTGAATTATTTTCCGTCAATTTTATCCTGAAACGCAAAGTAGGCTCTTTGTGATGCTTTTTCTTCTGCTTTCTTTTTTGAAACCGCTCTTGCTTTGGCAATAACTTTATTATCAATACTTAGTTTTACACCAAAAAGACGTTCGCCACCGATGCCATTGTCTTCAAAAACATCATAATGAAAAGATTTTTTTTCTTTTTGACACCATTCGATTAAAAGGCTTTTGTAACTAATAACTTTACCTTCAAGTCTCGGAATGTCAACATAAAGGGCAATGACTTTTTTATGGATAAATTTTTCACAAAATGCATATCCTCGATCCAAATATATGGCACCAACCAAAGCTTCAAATAAATTGCCATGAATGTTTTCGCCAAAATTCTGAGAACCTGTTTTGCTTTCTAAAAAACGTACTAAATTTACATCTTTTCCAAGTTCGTTCAAGTGTTCTCGGCTAACTATTTTAGAACGCATTTTGGTGAGATATCCTTCGTCACCTGTTGGGACTTCGTTGAAAAGGTGTGCTGCAATTATAGCACTCAACATTGCATCGCCTAAAAACTCTAATCGTTCATAGCTAATGGGATTTCCGTCAGCATCCACTTTATTAGAAGAACGGTGAGTAAATGATTTTTTGTAATAATCTAGATTTATAGGAGGAAAACCGAGTATTTTTTCGATTTCAGTAAAAAAAATCCCGTCTTCAAGAGAACGGGATTTTTTAAATATTTTTTTTAATAATTGCATCTAAAGATTATAATTCTAATTTTTTAACCAAGACGCAAGCGTTGTGACCTCCAAATCCAAAAGTGTTGCTCATCAGCACTTTTACATCTCTTTTTTGCGCCACATTAAATGTAAAATTCAATCGAGAATCTATATTTGCATCATCGGTAAAATGATTGATTGTCGGTGGAATAATGCCATGTTTTATAGCCAAAATAGAAGAAATGGTTTCAACGGCGCCAGCAGCACCCAATAAATGACCGGTCATGGATTTGGTTGAATTCAAATTCATAGTATAAGCATGTTCACCAAACACATGTTGAATAGCTTTACTTTCCGCCAAATCTCCAAGTGGAGTTGAAGTTCCGTGCATGTTTACACCATCAACATCGGTAGGTTGAAGTCCAGCATCTCTTAAACAATTGAACATTACATTTTTCGCACCTAAACCTTCTGGATGAGGCGCTGTAATATGATGGGCATCAGCAGACATTCCGCCTCCGCCAACTTCACAATAAATAGTCGCTCCACGCGCAATAGCATGTTCGTATTCCTCTAAAACTAATGCGCCTGCTCCTTCTCCAAGAACAAAACCATCACGGTCAGCATCCATTGGTCGAGAAGCTGTTTTTGGATCGTCGTTTCTAGTTGATAAAGCATGCATAGCATTAAAGCCTCCCATACCTGCAATAGTTACTGCAGCTTCTGAACCTCCAGTTATCATCGCGTCGGCATGACCCAAACGAATGTAATTGAAAGCGTCAATAATGGCATTGGTTGATGATGCACAAGCCGATACTGTTGCAAAATTGGGTCCTCTAAATCCATATTTTATAGAAATATGTCCTGCTGCAATATCAGAAATCATTTTTGGAATAAAAAAGGGGTTGAAACGCGGTGTTCCATCACCTTTAGAAAATTCTAACACTTCATTTTGAAACGTTTCTAATCCTCCAATTCCGGAACCCCATATAACTCCAACTCGGTCTTTATCAATTTTTTCAAAATTAAAATTGGCATCTCGAACGGCTTCATCAGATGAAACCATGGCGTACTGTGTATAGCGATCCATTTTTCGAGCTTCTTTTCTGTCTAAAAAATCTTCAACTACAAAATTTTTCAATTCACAAGCAAATTGTGTTTTGAATTTTGAAGCATCAAAATAAGTGATTGGAGCTGCTCCACTCACACCGTTTATAAGTCCGTTCCAATACTCTTGGACAGTATTTCCAATAGGCGTAAGCGCACCTAAACCTGTAACAACAACTCTCCTTAATTTCATATATATCGTATTATAATTATCAATGTAAACTAATAATACCTATGCTTTCTTCTATGTGTAAATCATAAAAAGACATAGGTATTACAATAAATTATAGTGATGATTGGATTTCAATCGGATGTTAAATAGTATAAATAATAATACACCCGCATACAAAAAAATGGATGCGGGTGCTATTTTATTATTTTTTAGCTTCTTCGATATAAGAAATAGCTTGACCTACTGTAGCAATATTTTCGGCTTGGTCGTCTGGAATTTGGATATCAAATTCTTTTTCGAATTCCATAATTAGCTCAACAGTATCTAATGAATCTGCTCCTAAATCATTGGTGAAGCTTGCTTCTAGCACAACTTCATTTTCGTCAACGCCTAATTTGTCTACGATAATAGCTTTAACTCTTGATGCAATGTCTGACATAATCTTTAATTTTAAATTTAATTTGTTGGCAAAAATAAAAAACTTTATTTTAAAACAACGGTTTAGTTAATAAATAAACCACTAAATTATAAAATTAATTTCACAAAGGCTTCTTTAATCTATTTATTATTCCTTTTTTTGTGTAACTTTTTTTATTTCAAATGAAAAACATTGTACTATTTGCCTCGGGTTCGGGCACAAATGCCGAAAATATCATATTGTTTTTCAATGCTACAAAGACTGCAAAAGTGGTAGCTGTTTTTTGTAACAATCCGAATGCTAAAGTTTTAGAAAGAGCCAAAAAGCTTCAAGTACCTACAGAAATTTTCACAAAATCAGCATTGAACAATGGAGATGTTTTGCAAAAACTACAATCCTATAGCCCTGATTGTATTGTTTTGGCCGGGTTTCTATTGCAATTTCCGAAAGAATTCATACAACATTATCCGAATTCCATTTTAAACATTCATCCTGCGTTGTTGCCAAAATATGGAGGCAAAGGCATGTATGGCATGCATGTACATCAAGCGGTTTTGGAAAACAAGGAACCCGAAACGGGCATCACCATTCATTATGTAAATGAGAATTATGATGAAGGCAATATTATATTTCAAGAAAAAGTAGCCATTTCCGATTGCAAATCAGCGGAAGAAATTGCTCAAAAAATTCACGAACTCGAACAAAAGCATTTCCCAACAGTGGTCGATACATTTTTAAATTCTAAATTTTGACCTACGACATACAAATATTTACCGACGGAGCAGCCAAAGGAAACCCTGGCAAGGGCGGTTATGGAGTAGTCATGGAGTTGGTAGGAACGCCTTACAAAAAAGAATTTTACGAAGGTTTTCGACATACAACCAACAATCGTATGGAATTGCTTGCCGTAATTGTTGGTCTCGAAAAATTGAAAAACCCTAATAGTAAAGTGCTTGTGGTTTCGGACTCTAAATATGTAGTCGATTCTGTGCTGAAAAAATGGGTTTTTGGATGGGAGAAAAAAGGATTTGTAGGTAAGAAAAATCCGGATTTATGGAAGCGTTTTTTGATGATTTATCGCAAACATCAAGTTGATTTTAAATGGATCAAAGGCCACAATAATCATCCTCAAAACGAGCGTTGTGACGAACTAGCCGTTATGGCTTCGATGCAACCAAAGCTTTCGATTGATGCTTTCTACGAAAAAGAGGACCAAAAATTACTCTGATTATGCAATCGTTTTGCATTGAAATCCGTTTTTATCTAAAAAGTCTAAAACGATAGGCAACGTATAGGATAGATTTTTAAAGGCTTTTACACTGTCGTGAAAAACAATTACACTACCAGATTGCACGTTTGTAATGACGTTTTCTAGACATTTTTCAGGCGGAATAGTCGTGTCAAAATCGGCACTCAAAACGTCCCACATTATTATTTTGTATCCCCTATTTCTTATTTCATTTGCTTGTTTGCTGCGTATTTTGCCGTAAGGCGGGCGAAATAATTTTGAAGATTGGTGTTTGAATGAAGCTATTTCATCTTCACAAAGGCTTATATTTTCTAGGTATTTTTGATTGTTGGTTTCCCATCCATTAAGATGATTGAAGGTGTGATTGGCTACTGCATGACCGCTTTCAATGATTTTTTGAAATAGCGTTGGATTTTTTTGAATGTTATTGCCAATGCAAAAAAAAGTAGCTTTGAAATCATACTTTTCTAATGCTTCCAAAGTCCAATCGGTAATTTCAGGAGTTGGGCCATCATCAAAAGTCAGATATACTATTTTTTCATGGTTTGGGAGGTCCCAAACGTAGTTAGAAAACCATTTTTTAATAAGCCAATGCGTTTTTACCCAATAGAATTTCATCTGAAAATTGTAGTCTATGACTTTCTTTATAAAATTATTACGCTTTTATTTCAAATTTAAAATAGAATCCCAAAGATATTGAAAAAGGAATTCTATTCCGTTTAATTTATTCATTTCTTCAACATCCTAATTTCATACAAAAAAGTCGCAGTTTACAGACCTAATGGTTTTGCAAACTGCGACTTACTAAAACAGTCATGTTATTTAATTCCTATAAATCATTCAATAGTGAAATTATATCATCACCATATTTTTCAGTTCTTATATTACCGAAATTTGAAATTGCTCCTAATTCTTCTATAGTTTTAGGGTTCACTTTAGCAATTGAAATTAGGTGTGAATTATGACAAATTCTAAACGAAGACCAACCTAATTTCTCTGCTAAATCATTTCTCCAATTTCGTAATGCTTTAAACTTTATGATTTCGTCTGGCAATAAATCAACCTCAGAAAATTTTGTTTCTTGTTTTGAACTTGTATTTTTTTTAGGTTCAAAAAACACAACTGCTGACCAATAATCTACCGTACCTGTCGTTACAAAATTTGTTGAAGTTAATTTTACATCAACATTATTTAGAAACGAATTCATTTTTTCTTGATCACTGTTGCAATGCTCTTTAGAAAGACGAATGTTAAATACTTTAATATTCATTGCTGATAGCTTTTAAAATTTACTACTTTCCAAGCATCAACAACTCGCTCACTACTACTTCGGTGATATAGCGTTTTTCGCCATTTTTATCGTCATAGCTTCTGTGGGTTAGTTTGCCTTCAATAGCCACTTCTTTGCCTTTGGTGACATATTTTTCAATGATTTCGGCAGTTTTTCCCCAAGCTACTACTTTGTGCCACTCGGTTTGTTCTACTTTTTCGCCTTTTTCGTTTTTGAAACTATCGTGTGTAGCGATAGTTAAGTTGGCTACTTTTTTTCCTCCGTCGAAGGTTTTGATTTCTGGATCGTTTCCTACGTTTCCAATCAACTGTACTCTGTTTTTCATTGCATTCATGGCGTTTAAAATTTAATTGTTATTATATTTATTTTTTTTATTGAAATTGACATTTGCTATTGCTATTGAAATTGCATTTGTTTGATTTCGACAGGGCAAAGATGCGGCGATATCCAAATTTTATTCGGTTGTTAACTGCTTACTTTCGGTTGTAGTTGTTTGTAACCGTTTGTAATTGGAAATTTTTATTTATATTTGACTGATTTTAAAGCATTTTGTGTTTACAATGGCGCAAGAAAAATAAATGAATGTTTTGGGTTTGGATGATAATATAAATTAACTTGGTAGAGTAGGGCGATGGTAGCAATTTGATGTAATGCAGAAAAAACGTAAACATAATTATGAAAATCAGATTCCTAATTTTGCTTTTGGTCGTTTATAGTTGTGAAACTAAAACTAAAAAAAGCATTTCGAAAAACTCGAAAATTGAAAAGTCAATTCATAAGAAAATCAAAACAGAAAACCGAAAATATTTTGTTGGAGATATTGATAATGATAAAGTTAATGATACTGCATTTGTAAATTACAAATGGAATATTGAAACAAATGAAATTGAGTGTGGAAAAAATAATTGTAATATTAATATTGAATTTAAAAATCATATTCCAAAGATAAGTAATGTTCAAAGTTTAGGAATTGTTGTTGCAAAAACTGAAGATATTGATAATGACAACTCAAATGAAATTTTAGTTTTTTCTCGAACAAATGAAGGTTGGTGGAATAAAATTTCTGTTTGGTCATTTAAAAAAGAAACTTGGAATAAGATTGCAGAAACTAATGGGTTTATATCTGATGAT
>CAIRNC010000330.1 GCA_903879875.1 uncultured Bacteroidota bacterium | reverse complement strand
ATATTGTCCAAAAGTTATTATTGGAAAAATGAATAAAGAGTATCTTAAGAATTTCATCAAAAAATATTGCTGGTAACTAATAAATACTCGCTCCATTATTGCGAATATCTCTCAACTCATTGTTGCCGATTTCGACCTTCCATGATCATGTTGTTTATTAAATCAAGACAAAATAAAAAGTACAGCCCCAACGAGTATTATGATAAATCTAAAAATCAATAAAGAAAGTACTACCATAGCGTTTTTGTGTTAAAAAAGAATTATAAGTTTCATTTGTAGGACGAATTGCATTTTTATAAAAGGCTAATTTATATAATAATACTTACGATTTAAATTTATAGGTTGCTTTTTTTAAATTAAAAAGCATAAAATCAATTCCCTTCAATTTAAAAGGTTAGAAGAGGAGGGTTAGGATAAGTAACTTCCTAAAAGAGAATAGAACAATCCGTCAGAACTACCAATACATAGTTCAGCACAATTTAAAATAGTCGTACTTGTTCTAAAATTAAAACAGTAAAAAATCCGTGATAATTAGTGAAATCGGTGGTAAAAGTTACAGTTCCTATAGCGCAAAAACTTAATGGGTATCAAAAAAATGAAATAGGGTGTTTAGATTTTCTAGTTTCTCTTTATACACTACAGGAACGCTGGTTGTTCCTAAAGTAAATTCAATAATTTCCTGATTCGCTATTTTTTCATAAAGCGAGGGTGTAATAGGGAGGCTCCCTATCAATTCATGAGAAGCATTTGTTTTTTCAGTACAAAGTAGTTTTGCATTTTTAAAGGATAGGGTTTCCCCATTAGCCAATTTTAAAACAATTCCTTGTACATTGGTACACGCTTTTATACTGGTTTTTAGTAGCAAGGTCTGGGTGTTTTTTGAATCCAATTTATTGAAAGAAATCGCTATAAAACTATTCGGATGCAACAATTCCACTTGAATTTCCTCCATATTTTGCAAGTCATTACGCTCTTTTTCCGTTTGAGAAAACCCCATTGCGTTGTACGAGACAATTAATAGTAAGAATGCTTTTTTCATGATTAAATAGGTTAAAATGAATAATTAAGTTATTGTTTTTAACGATAATTGTACTGTAATTATTGTATCAACTTAAGTAAAAACAATCATTCAAAACACTATTAACTGTAACGCAACCGAACAAAAACGTGCTTAATGCCTTTTTTATCGGATTCTCTTTCATCTATTTCTAGAATGTCAGACATTGATTTAAGCATAGGAGTCAGTTTAGAAAAGCCATAATTTCGAGGGTCGAATTCTGGTTTTTTCTTAACAATGAGGTTGCCTACATCGCCCAGAAAAGCCCATCCATCTTCGTCGCCAATGGCTTCGAGCGTCGCTTCAATAAGTTCGATAGTTTGGTTATCAATTTTGGTAGTAATTTCTTTTTCCACTTCTTTCTCCACTGGTTTTTTGTTGTCGGAAGTGTTGAGTCTTTTAGGCGCTTTCTTTTGAATCGCACCGTCCAAAACTTCAATATAAATAAACCGGTCGCAAGCCACGATGAATGAATTGGGTGTTTTCTTTTCGCCAATACCAATGACTTTCATGCCCGACTCTCTCAATCGAATCGCTAATCGAGTAAAATCGGAATCACTAGAAACGATACAAAAACCATCCACTTTGTCTGAATACAATAAATCCATAGCATCAATAATCATGGCCGAATCGGAAGAGTTTTTGCCTACCGTATAGCTGTATTGTTGAATCGGCGTGATGGCGTGTTCCAACAAAACCGTTTTCCATCCGTTAGCATTAGGTTTAGTCCAATCGGCATAAATACGTTTGGTGGTAGGCGTTCCGAACTTGGCAATTTCTTCCATCATCCCTTTTACATTGCTGTAAGGCACGTTGTCGGCATCAATGAGTACGGCGAGTTTGAGTTCTTTGGTATTTTGTGACATGGTTTTTTCTATAAAGAGAATCGACTTCTATGGTTCAGTTATCAAATGTACAAAGTTTTGAATTAGGTTTTGCAAAATAAGAACTATTTTAAATCGAAACTCAAATGAGGTTATAAGGTATTATTGATTATTTTTTTATCTGAGAGACAATAGTTCAAAGAGTTTCTCTTTTATATACACTCTGTATCCTTTGTGCCTTTGAAGTGAAATGGTTTTTTTGTTTTTATTTTAGTTGAATATAAAGGCACATCACTTGATTTTATTTTCTAAGGCGATTTAAATAATATCGAATGTTAAAAATCTGATATTGATACAATTATATTTTGATAAATAAAACAAAAACCGCAATAAACCCTATACAACAAATATAGTCTTCCGTCTTTTTATTAGTAATTTAAAGTACTATTTTGTATAACCTTGCTTCTTATTAAAGGAATAGTTGCTCCAAAGCTCTTTTAAAATAAAATCCTATTGAATCTATATTGAGTCTATATTGACTCTATACTCAGTCTATAAAATGGATATTTTTTATAGACTCAATATAGACTTATTATACTGTTATTATAGATTCAATAGAACTAAAATATAGCTCATCTATAAAGCATGTAGGAAGCAACTGTACTTTACAACAACCGCAATGCTATGGTGTAACTAAAAAAACAAGAATTTCTAAAACAATATTGTTCTAAAACCAGAGATATAGATGCTAATATCAGTATTAAAAGTATTCAACAAATAAAAAGCTCTTTTGATGTTTTATAAAGAATTATTTATACATTTGAAAACATTCCTGTCCCAAATAAAATTTAAGCATGTAAAATCCGACCATTTCATTGAGTTTACACATTGAAATAGTCACTTTTTTAAAACAGAACCCCCTGTATGATTTTTGGAGGAGGCTCTATATGTTCCTCAAATGGTTTGT
>CAIRNC010000329.1 GCA_903879875.1 uncultured Bacteroidota bacterium | reverse complement strand
TTTTCTAATTATAAAGATTAATATAGAAATTGCAGAGGTTTATAAAAATGCAGACGAAAAAACCAAAGCCTTGTTTGGAATAATAGAATGGCGTTATGCATATAAATTTTTTTATATAATTCCATTATTATATTCATTAGTTATAGCTGGTTATTCAACAAAAAATGGAATAACAAAAGCATCACTATTTATAATTGGACTTGCATTATTGTCTATTTTATTAATTTTTGTAAATATATGGAAGTGGTTAATTTAAGACGCGAAACCATGAATTTTTCAATCCACCCCCACCAACTAAATCCCCTTCAAAAAACCCACAATCACTTGCTTTAATTCCGCTTCGTTTTCAATAGGACTCATGTGCCCGTCAGGAAAACTAACCAGTTGCACTTTCGTTCCCTCCAGTTGTTCAAGCCCTTCATTATAGTTCAAAACGGCATCCTTTTTCCCTAAAATCAACATGATTTTATAAGGCGCAAAGTGCAACAAAACTTCCCGGTCTTTTCTGATTTTCATTCCTTCAAGACTCGCAACAATGCCTTGCAAAGGCGTATTTAAAGCTTCTGCAATGACTTTTTCAACGGCTGCTTTCAAGCGCTCTTGGTTGCTACTACTGAATAAATTGGCAATAGAAATCCGTATAAAAGTAGTGTATTCTTTTTTAACCAATTTAATTGCTCGGTCTCTGTTTTTTTTACGCTCATCACTATCCGCTTTTGAAGTAGAATTCAGCAACACAAGCCCTTTCAGATAATCTGGGTACAATTCAGCAAAAGCCAAAGCCACATATCCACCCATAGAATGCCCAACAAATACCGCTTTTCGAATATGCAATTTCGTTAAAACTTCGTGCACCATATCGGCATTGTCTTCCATAGCATGCACATAACCCAGACATTCAGAGTTGCCATGCCCCAACAAATCGATGGTGATTATTCTGTTTTTTTTACTCCATTCGGGCAGAAAAGCGTCCCACATGGTTTGGTTTTCTAAAAAACCATGAAGCAAGACCACAGCAGTTCCTTTTCCGACATCGGAATACGAAATAAGAGCATTTTTATAAAGCAATTGTTTCATTTGGATTGCAAAAATAAGAATTAAAATAGAGGTAGGCTCCTCGAAATTATTTTTTTGACATGCAATCCTACCAATGCCGTTTTCCTTTTCACATTTCAACAAAAGTCTTTGCCATTTTTAACAATTTATGCCTATTTTTGAAACGTTTAAAAATTGCATCTAATAAAACTCAAATGTTTATATCACAAGGAATTAAACCCAACAATGAATTTTGGCGTTATCTTTTAGGATTTCTTGCAGTAATACTCGCCTCGTTTGTTGGGCAAATACCATTATTAATCGGAATTGCTATAAAATCAACCACCGACAATATCCCTTTTCCTACTTCAAACGAAGCCGTAATGACATTTTTAGAACCCAATCTCACCTTGTTTTTGGTGCTCTTGACCTACGTTGCAGCTATGATTGGATTTTATTTTGTGGTGAAATATTTCCACCAACAAACCTTTATAGAAGTAACCACCGCTCGAAAGAAAGTCGATTGGAACCGCATTTTTTTCTCGTTTACAATCTGGTCTTGCATTTCTATTCTATCCACAGTACTCGCTTATTATTCCAATCCCGAAAACT
>CAIRNC010000328.1 GCA_903879875.1 uncultured Bacteroidota bacterium | reverse complement strand
CCATTTCGCCTTCAATTTCACTTTTCGGAGTCAAAGCAGCAACAGAGTCAATGACTACAATATCTATAGCACCTGAACGAATTAAATTCTCTGCAATTTCCAATGCTTGTTCCCCATTATCAGGTTGCGAAATGATTAGATTTTCAATATCTACTCCCAATTTTTCCGCATAATTTCTATCGAATGCATGCTCAGCATCAATAAAAGCTGCAATGCCACCTGCTTTTTGAGCCTCTGCTATGGCATGCAAAGTTAAAGTGGTTTTTCCAGAAGATTCTGGTCCGTAAATCTCAATAATTCTTCCTTTTGGATAACCTCCAACACCTAAAGCTAAATCGATTCCCAAAGACCCTGACGAAATAGTTTCTACTTCTTCGATGGCTTTGTCCCCCATTTTCATTACGGTTCCTTTACCGTAAGTTTTGTCTAATTTATCAAGCGTTAATTGTAATGCTTTTAATTTTGCTTCTTTTTCAGAATTCCCTTTGTCTGAAGTATCTTTTGCTGCCATATCTATTGAAAATTATTTTTAGTAAAAATAGTTTATTTTTTGGAAGTTGCAATAAAATATAATTTCTTTTCTGCACCAATATATTTCGCATAAAAAACCCCTTCTGTTTCCAGAAAGGGTTTTTTTAAGTGGTCAGTATTCAGAATTTTAGTGTTCAGTTATTTACTATTTGATATAGTTCTAAACTTCATAAACCTTCTAAACCTTATAAACTCATAACCTTATAACCTTATTTTCTAATTAGTCGAACAGCTTTAGCGTTGTCTCCTTGAGAAACGATTACATTATAGATACCTGTTGAAAAGTTGCTTCCCAATTGTAGGTTAGCTACTTCCATAGGATTCACTTGGTGCGATTCTACTAGTGTGCCCATCATATTGTAAACGGCAACAGTTACATTTTCTTTGCTAGGAGTTTCTAGGTTTAAGTTGAATGCCGTGTCATAAGGATTTGGGAAAGCTTTTACAGCAAATGAATTATTAGTATTGCTTAATTTTGATGATGAAGTTAATCCACAATTTGTTGAAAAACTTGCTCCAGCAGGTTTGTTCCATTGTGCTTGTTCCCACCAATTTTCTGGATTACTAGTACTTAGTTGTTCAGCAGTTGCTACATCGTCAACTTGAATACAAGTTAAATTATCACCACCTAAATATAATTGTAAATTTGACATATTAGCTAAACCAGAAAGATTTAGTTTTTGTAAAACAGATGAATATATTTGAACATAAGTTAAATTAGGACAGCTTGATAGGTCAATTTCGCTGATATTGAAACTGTTCATATCAATTTGACTCATTGCTGTTAAACCTGCAAAACTAATTGAAGTTAATGGACAACCACCAAAATTAATATAATTTAAAGCAGTACAACCTGCAAGGTTTACATTGGTTAAACTATAATCTTGATAAGAAGAAATGAATTGTAAATTAGTTAAACCGGATACATCTAGTGCTGTTAAGTTACTATTAAAACAGTTTAGTGTTTGTAAACTTGTAAAATCACGAATTCCTGTCAAATCGGATACGGTGCTATCCCCAACGTTTAAACTAGTAACGCTTGTAATATTAGCAGTCGGTACTTTATGGTCAATTGCACCACTATCAAGTCCTAAACTGATCAAACGTGCTTCAAAAACAGGATCCGGAATAGCAGTATATTGTATGTTAGAAGGTGTAGTTACAGTACAAGCAGAACCATAGTTCCCCCAAACACCACCTACAAAAGCAGCCACACGAATAGAATATTCAGTGTTATCAGCTACAACAACACTTGTTTGTGTAAGTTTAAAAGTAGTAGAAGCTACTTCGTAAACTACTGGTGCACTTCCCGCTTTTGTAATTTCATAACGACCATTTGTTGCACCTGCTAACATTACTGCTGTAATATCAGCATCATTAGAAGCTAATGTTGTACCACATAAACTAGGTGTTATATTTGTTGTAAGCGCTGGAGTTGATACATTACAAGAAGCTCCATAACTTCCGTAAATACCACCTACTAAAGCTGCTACACGAATAGCATAAGTAGTTCCATAAGTAGCTACTCCTGCATCAGCAAGTCTAAAGTTATAAGAAGAAGAATCATAAACAGTAGTTACACCACCAGTTATTATTTCGAATCGATAGCCTGAAGCATTATGAATTGGTGCAGCAGCTATTTTTGAATCTAATGAAGCTAGAGTTGTACCGCAAACAGATGGGTGTACTTTAGTTGTGATAACCGTGTTGGTTAAAAGTGCAGGAGTAGTTACATTGCAAGAAGCGCCATAAGGTCCCCAAACACCACCTATTTTAACAGCTACACGTATGCCGTAAGTTGTTTCGTAAGTAATTCCAGGAGCTTTTGTTAGAGTAAAATTATATTTGTTTACATCTACTGTATTTACTGTTGCTCCATTGGTTACCTCAAAACGATATTGTTGATAACCTGCTACATAATCAGCATTAATATTTGCATTTAATGAGCTAAGTGTAGTACCGCATTGATTGGCTCTAACTTTTGATGTTGGCCCAACAACTGTAGGATGATCTATAGTACCTGTACCTGTAAAAGAAATCATGGCAAGTCCCATATCAGCTACCCAGTCAGCAGGGTTATTACTCGGTCTATCCCCTACGTCTACACTACTATGCCAGAAAATAGTTCCTGTATATTGAGCATTTCCGTAAATATTCCATTGTGCACCATCCCATTCTATTGTTGTGCCAGGTGCTGCTTGTTTATAAGCACATTTTCCATTTCTTATTCCATCATAGGCATAGTTGTAAGTTAAACCACCGCCCCATGTAAAGGCAATTGTAGTTCCATCACATTGCGCTTGAATAGAAGTAGCGCTTAATAAAAGCATAAACAAAGCTACCACTCTGATTTGCCATTTCGCTGTTAACGAAGTAAAGGTTGAATTTTGTTTCATGTTTGTTAAATTTTGTTTTTGTTAAATTAAGTTTTTTTTCATTCACTTACTCTGCTTGAATTTCAATCATTTCAGAAGGAGAAGGTTCCTTTTTAGGCATTAGGGGAATTTAATTTTTCTTCATTAATTGCTTTTAAAAATTAGTAAATCAAAAAAAGTATTCGTTAAAAAACACAGATATTTATGTTAAATATTTTAACAAATTAAATTTTTTTTAAAATAACTTCCAAACGGTATCTCAATAAATTTAAGTTACAGTTAAAAAACGCGATTAAAAGACTTAAAATTCTGATTAATTGCTTATTTAACAATATTGTTTCTTAAGTGATTAATTTCTGATATTGG
>CAIRNC010000327.1 GCA_903879875.1 uncultured Bacteroidota bacterium | reverse complement strand
ACTTTTTTACCGGTATCAATTTTAGAATAATAAATGCCATAGCCCGACTTGTGTTTTAGCGGTTCGTCAACAGCAACAGCAACGGTTTTGCTAGGGATTGCTGCTTTCTTTACAGTATCTACAACCTTTTTTGGCGTTGCAGTTATAACGGTATCCATTTTTGGAGCAGTAATTTCTTCAGGAACAAATGTTGTAGTTTCAAACTGCGACTCTTCTACCACTGGCTGAATTGGAGCCATCATATAAATGCCTAAAATGGTAGCAAAAAGTACTGTTGTGAGTATCCAAAAGTTTCCGTTTGGACCATTTTTTGGCAACAAATAATATAAATAACCAAGAAGACCAACAGCACCAATATTTTTCAGTATCGCTTCAATTGGAGTCATTGGTAAAAGTTCACCAAAACAGCCGCAATTTCCAGTATTTCCGCCACTCAAGAAAGTAACGTAACTCAAATGTCCGATAAACACCACTAATAATAATGTGGTTACTGGAATGATAAATTTACGTAGCCAGTTTTTTTGTAAAAGCAATATTCCTAAAGCCAATTCTATTCCGATAAGTGTTCTCGAAAAATGAGCTGCAATGGTGCCTGAAAATCCCAACGGATACAATTGTTTTACTTCGAAAGTAGAGATGGCAAAATAAGGGGAGTCTAACAAATGACCTTTGGAAAGTTTAGCCAGTGCCGAAATGATAAAAAGTGCCGACACAACGATTCTCAAGGTCCAAGCAATGTATGATTTTTGTTTTTCAGTAGTCATATTTTCCGATTTTTATTGTTGTCCAAATTTCATTAAAATTAAAGCAAAAACGGCATAATTAATCATGTCTTGATAATTGGCATCAATGCCTTCAGACACTAATGTCTTGCCTTTGTTATCTTCAATTTGTTTTACACGAAGTAGTTTTTGAAGAATCAAATCGGTCAAAGAACTTACTCGCATTTCGCGCCAAGCTTCACCATAATCATGATTTTTGTCTTCCATTAAATCTTTGGTCAATTGCACTTTTTCGTCATACAATTGGGTTGCTTTTTTAACCTCCAAATCGGGTTGTTCGACCACGCCCAATTCCAATTGAATCAATGCCATAATCGAATAATTGATGATTCCGATGAATTCTCCTGATTCGTCTTCATCGATTTTTCGCACTTCATTTTCTTGTAAACTTCTGATTCTTTGTGCTTTTATGAAAATCTGATCGGTTAGCGAAGGCAATCTCAAAATGCGCCATGCACTTCCGTAATCGGTCATTTTATTGATAAATAAGGTACGGCAAATGGCAATTACGTTATCGTATTCTTGTGAAGTATTCTTCATTTAAAATGTATCTTTGTATAAATTTTCTTCAAAAATAAGGATTATTTTTTGAAAGAAAAATTTAGAACGAAAGGAAGATTGTAGAATTCCATTTTTTTGCTTTAGCGTTCTTGAAAAGCCGAAGCAAAGCTAATTTGAATATTGAATACGAAAAACGATGACCATAAACTGTAAAGGACAACTTGTTGACTTATCCACACCCAAAGTGATGGGGATTTTGAATTGCACTCCCAATTCTTTTTATGATGGGGGCAAATATAAAACCGAAAAGGAACTGCTTGAACAAGTAGAAAAAATGCTTTTGGAAGGGGCTACTTTTATAGATATCGGTGCTTATTCCAGTAAGCCTAACGCCGAAATGGTTTCTGAACAAGAAGAATTGGAAAGAATAGTACCCGTTTTGCACTTGATTTTGAAGCATTTTCCAGACAGTATCCTTTCGATAGACACTTTTAGAAGTGAAGTAGCTCGGATTGGTATTGAAGCTGGAGCGGCAATAATCAATGACATTTCAGCTGGAAATTTGGATGAAAAAATGATGGAAACTGTGGCGAAATTGCAAGTTCCTTACATCATGATGCATCTAAAAGGCACGCCTCAAAGCATGCAAAGTTTTGCCAATTATGAAAATATTGTCAAAGAAATGTTGTTTTATTTTTCTGAAAGAGTAGCAAAAGCAAGGAGTTTCGGCATCAACGATTTGATTATCGATCCCGGTTTTGGATTTGCAAAAACAGCAACGCAAAGTTATGAAGTTTTACAAAAATTAGAATTGTTTCAAATGCTAGAATTGCCTTTATTGGTAGGCGTTTCCAGAAAATCAATGATTTATAAAATTTTAGGCGTTCCACCCGATGAAGCATTAAACGGAACCACTATTTTAAATACTTATGCGTTAACTAAAGGCGCTCAAATTTTGAGAGTTCACGACGTGAAAGAAGCCGTAGAATGTGTCAAATTGTATGATAAAATCAACATGTAGTCGCTATGAAATATTTAAGTTTAGCCGTTTTTTTTGTTTTGTTTTCTTGTGGGAATAAAGAAGATATTTTGTTGCCAAAAGCAGCCGTAACAGTAGTTGCCGATGTGCAAGACCATTCGCCAATTTATATGTTTTTTAGAACGAAGGAAAAAGACACATTGGTCGAAGTCAATAAAAAAAATGAAATCATCTCGACCAATTGGATTTTTAATATCGATAAACGATTGCCGTTGCACGTGGTGCTTCCTGAAATCATAAAGCTTCAAGAAAAAAAGCGCAACGAAAAAGAACATAAGAACGAAGCCGCACAAAATTATTATTCGTATGCAGATAGTATTGGAAAGAATTTGGCATTTTTACCTTTTACGAATGTACATTACGAATTGGAGAAGCCTCCCTCTTTTTTGAGTTTTATTTGTTTTAAGAAAAATGGGTTGGTAAAACTCAATGAAGATGTTTATTCTATTTCTGAATTACCTAATTACTTGAATAATTTATTCATTGAACATGAAAGCGAAATCATCTTTTCTTTTGACAGCAATTTATCTTATGGTGAATATATTCAATATAAAATTTTAATTAATAATTTAGTGATTACTAAAAAAGGAATTAAAATTAATCGAAGTAGGGAATTTATATTTTAACATTTTCAATTGAAAACTGATAACCGTCCTACTGATGATGATAAGGTTCGTTTTTCAAAATCGTAAAGCCACGATACAATTGTTCAATGAAAAATAGCCGCACCATTTGATGCGAAAAGGTCATAAGGGAAAGTGAAATTTTGCCAGCTGCTTTTTTATAAACTTCATCACTAAAGCCATAAGGACCGCCAATTACAAAAACTCAAATTAGACGATAAAATTGGATTTTATTTACCTTTTCTAAAAGGCAGTAATAAAGAGAAAATAAAAATATTTGAAATACTAACTCACCAAGCCGGTT
>CAIRNC010000326.1 GCA_903879875.1 uncultured Bacteroidota bacterium | reverse complement strand
GGCATTTACAACTCGGGTTTTCAAGAATTTGACAGCACTTATATTCTTGGCGACATTCGCCATATTCAACACATCAATCACTGGCAATCCGACCAAATCGGGGCTTTTGAAATTTTTATAGACGATTTTGATGCTATAAAAACCAAAGGCGAAGAAGTGTATGCTCAAACCAGCTCGACGCTAAATACCCAAACTATTGTCGAGAAATTTGGCTATATATTTGAATGGCTCAAACTTTTCGATTTCAACATCATTGTTATTTTAATAGTAATGGTAGTTGTCGCTACTATCAATATGGTTGTGGCACTTTTGGTCTTGATTTTGGAGCGCACCCAGATGATTGGCATTCTAAAAGCATTGGGCGCTAACAATTGGACGGTGCGAAAAATATTTCTATACAACGCATTTTATCTCATCGTTCGAGGATTGTTTTGGGGCAATTTTATAGGTATTGGTTTGCTACTGATTCAAAAATATTTTGGCATTATTCAACTCAATCCCGAAAACTATTATGTCAACGTTGCTCCTGTTTATCTCAATTGGACCTATATTTTATTACTCAATCTAGGCACTGTTTTTATCTGTTTGCTCGTATTATTGATTCCTTCCTACATTATCACCAAAATATCTCCTGTAAAAGCCATTCGGTTCGATTAGGATTTTAGAGTGATTTGCCGTTTAGTTTGCACATGTCTTTAAAGTTAAGCTTCTAGAATAAGTATATTTAAAAGTAAACCGTTGATTTTTCAATAATTTGATTATTTTTGAGGGAATTAAAGTTGATTTTCCATACATCAACTTTCAAAAAACCAAAGACAAAACAACATCATGAAATTGCTACTTAAAAACATTAAAATTGTATAGAAAATGAATTTAAGAAACTATTTTTTATTTCTTTTGTGCTTTAATTATTTTATCAACTATGCTCAAAACGCTATGAAAACCCCTGAATTTTTGAAAAAAGGCGACACAATTGCCATAGTGGCTACTGCCAGAAAAAACATTGACGACAATCTAAAACCCGCTATTGCTTTAATGAAAAGTTGGGGTTTAGAAGTAGTCATTGGCAAAAGTATCGGATTAGACAACCATCAACTTGCTGGAACTGATGTTGATCGCGCTGCCGATTTTCAGACCCAACTGGAAAACCCCAATATAAAAGCGATTTGGTGTGTGCGAGGCGGCTACGGCACCGTTAGAATGATTGATTTAATTGACTTTTCTACATTCAAAACCAATCCAAAATGGATTATTGGCTTTAGCGATGTGACGGTTTTGCACAGTCATTTAAACAAATTGGGCTTTGCTTCTATTCATGGCATCATGCCTGTAAATATTGAAAAAGCTTCGGCAGCAGTGGAAGAAACGTTACGGAAAGCATTGTTTGGCGAAAAATTAGACTATACGGTTCCTTGCGAAAATGAAAACCGATTGGGTGTTGCAGAAGGTGAATTGATTGGTGGAAATCTTTCAATTTTATACAGTTTAATGGGCTCTGCTTCACAACTGGATTGCAAAGGAAAAATTCTTTTTCTAGAAGATTTAGACGAATATTTGTACCACGTAGATCGGATGATGATGAGTTTGAAACGTTGTGGCTGCTTTGATAATCTTCAAGGATTAGTGGTTGGAAGTTTTACAAAAATGCACGACAACGAAATTCCTTGGGGAAAAACGGCGCATCAGATTATACTTGATGTAACTAAACAATATTCTTTTCCAGTTGTTTTCAATTTTCCAGCCGGGCATATCCATAACAACAACACATTAATTTTCGGCACAAAAACGAAATTGGAAGTGAATGACAAAGAAACCACGCTTAAGTTTCATTAATTTAATCGGCTCACTTTTATGGCAGCGCATAACGAATTAGGGAAGTTTGGAGAAGAATTTGCCGTTGCTTTTCTTCAAAACAAAGGTTATGAAATTCTAGAGACCAACTGGACTTTTCAAAAAGCCGAGATTGATATTATTGCCAAAAAAGAAAATACACTTGCCATTGTAGAAGTGAAAACCCGGTCGAGTTTGGATTTTGGTTTGCCTCAAGACTTTGTTAAACCAAAAAAAATACAACTTTTAGTAAAAGCAGTCAATGAATATGTGTTGTCGAACGACTTAGATGTTGAAGTGCGTTTTGATATCATTGCCATTCATAAAGAAGGACAAGAATTCAAAATAGAACATTTAGAAGATGCTTTTTATCATTTTTAATATTGTTATATTTGTAACAAATTGTTTTTTATTTATATTTGCGATGAAATTCTTATCCAATAAAAATGAAAACCGTTACTTCCTTCGTTGAAAATTATATCAAAACCAAACCCTTTTTATTTGGCGCATTATCGCAAGGCATCATAAATTTGACTTCTTTGTCTAGAAACATGATGCCCGAGTTAGAAAAAGAATTTGGCAAATCCGTAAAGCAAGGAGCCGTAGTTATGGCACTGAAACGGCTTTCGGTCGATATGGATTTTAGATTGAATCATAAAATCGAAAAGGTTTTAAAGAATTTGGGAGAAATAACGGTTAGATCGTCTTTATGCGATTTTACTTTTGCCGTTTCCGAAACCATTCTGAACAAACAAGCCGAATTGATTTCGGAAATTCAAAGTTTTTCGGACGTTTTTTATACCTCATCAAGAGGCGTAAACGAAACCAATGTGGTGTTGAGCGAAAGTGCAAGTCATTTAGTAGACAAGCATTTTCAAGGTGAAAAACTACTGCAACGCATTGACAATTTGGCTTCGATTACTATAAAATTACCTAAAGACAATGTCACTATTCCCGGCATTTACTATTTTATTTTTCAGCATTTGGCTTGGGAAGGCATTGTTATCAACGAAGTTATTTCAACCTCCTGTGAATTTACCATACTTGTTGGCGGAAACGATGTTGACTTGGCGTTCAAAGTAATTAATGATTTAAAAAAAGGGCAACCTCAACAATAAAAAACCCGACAACTTTCGTTATCAGGTTCTTCTATTATCAATTCAGCTATTTTCTAATCATTCAATTTCAAAACAGCCATAAACGCTTCTTGCGGAATTTCTACATTGCCGACTAAACGCATTCTTTTTTTACCTTTTTTCTGTTTTTCTAATAATTTTCGTTTACGAGAAATATCGCCACCATAACATTTGGCGGTAACGTCTTTTCGTAAGGCTTTGATAGTTTCACGGGCAATAATTTTTGCCCCAATCGCCGCTTGAATCGGAATATCAAATTGTTGCCTTGGAATGAGTTCACGCAATTTTTCGCACATTTTTTTACCAATATTATAGGCATTACTTTCGTGAATCAAAGCCGAAAGCGCATCTACTGATTGTGCGTTTAATAGCACATCTAATTTGACTAATTTAGACGTTCGCATTCCTATTGGCGAATAATCAAACGAAGCATAGCCTTTGGAAACGGTTTTTAATCGATCATAAAAATCGAATACTATTTCTGCCAATGGCATGTCAAAATTCAATTCAACACGTTCTGTAGTTAAATACGTTTGGTTGGTTATAACGCCTCTTTTTTCGATACACAAACTCATCACATTACCTACAAAATCAGATTTGGTTATGATGGTTGCTTTGATATATGGCTCTTCAACTCGGTCTAATTTTGAGGGTTCAGGTAAGTCTGAAGGATTGTTAACTATAAGAATAGTTTCAGGATCTTTTTTGGTAAAAGCATGGTAGGAAACATTGGGAACGGTTGTAATTACGGTCATATCAAACTCGCGTTCTAAACGTTCTTGAATGATTTCCATGTGCAACATGCCTAAAAATCCGCAACGAAAACCAAAACCTAATGCAGCCGAACTTTCGGCTACAAAAACCAAAGAAGCATCATTCAACTGGAGTTTTTCCATGGAATTGCGCAACTCTTCATAATCATCGGTGTCAACAGGATAAATTCCCGCAAAAACCATTGGTTTCACATCTTCAAAACCATGAATCATATTGGTTGTAGGCGTTTTGGCATCGGTAATGGTGTCGCCCACTTTTACTTCTTTGGCTTCTTTAATTCCAGAAATTAAATAACCTACATCGCCTGCTGAAATTACGTTTTTGGGTACTTGATTGAGTTTTAAGGTGCCCACTTCATCTGCAAAATATTCATTACCTGTTGCCATGAATTTTATTTTTTGCCCTTTTCGGATTTCGCCGTTTTTTACTCTAAAAATAACTTCAATGCCTCGAAATGGATTGTAATGAGAATCAAAAATTAAGGCTTGCAAAGGTTCGTCAATAGTGCCTTTTGGAGGTGGAATTCGTTCGATAATGGCAGCCAAAATATTTTCGACACCAAAACCAGTTTTACCAGAAGCATGAATAATTTCATCATAATCGCAACCTAGTAAATCAACAATGTCATCCGAAACTTCTTCAGGATTGGCACTTGGCAAATCAACTTTATTTAAAACAGGAATAATTTCCAAATCGTTTTCAAGAGCCAAATATAAGTTTGAAATTGTTTGAGCCTGAATGCTTTGTGCGGCATCAACAATCAATAGAGCTCCTTCGCACGCAGCAATCGAGCGTGAAACTTCATACGAAAAATCAACGTGCCCGGGAGTATCAATCAAATTTAGAATGTAATTTTCTCCTTTATACATATATTCCATTTGAATGGCGTGGCTTTTAATAGTAATGCCTCGTTCGCGCTCCAAATCCATATTATCAAGCAATTGTGCCTTTTCTTCCCGAGCGGTTACCGTTTGAGTGGCTCCTAAAAGTCTATCGGCAAGGGTACTTTTCCCGTGGTCAATGTGAGCAATAATGCAAAAATTTCTAATATGTTTCATCTATGATAATTGGTTTCTTAAAATTTTTATCCCTTTTGATAAAGTAATAATCGGCAAATATAATTTAAAGTTGGTCAGTGTCAAAGGAGTTGAGCTATAAAAGCAATGCAACAACGAATAGAAGTCGTAATTCGGGTGAATTTAAATTATATTTGGTTGTTATTTTAAAAAAGCTACACTTTTTTAGGGTGAAGCTTTCTATTGATTATTTAGTATTTCTAAACGTCATGGAAATTGTTCCAAATACCATACTGTATTTCCTAATTTAGACATTTAATTCAATTTAAAATCCACATGAAGCTGTTCTAATTCTGTGAGCAATTGGCTTGAAATTGCTACTTTTAGTTTTCTACTTGGCATTTCGAGTCGCGTGATCGTTTGGTTAACCTCTTCGATAGTGGTTTCAATAGTGGGTATTTCAGCAATCAAATCCATTTCGGAATCGTCATCAAAAGTTTCGGTTTCTATTTCGTTATAAACGGGAGCAAGTGTCACTTGTTTTTGAATTTTTTCTACTTCTAATACTTCAAAAGTTACCGTATTATCGCCTTTATTTTTTTGGAATATACTTTGTAATTTCAAAATCAATTCTTCATTCAATTGGTTTACATTCAAACTCAAGATTAATTTTTTAGCAAACAGTTGCAAAACATCTTGCAAATAATGCACCAGCATAAACTGCATTCTTGGTTCTCCTTTTTTACCTGTTTCTTTGTCAGCCCAGCCTTCTTTGACTAAAACTCTAATGAATGTAAAGTTGTTTTGAATAAAGAAATGCTTGAATTTTCCATATTCTTCACCAAAAATTTTAAATTCATAACTTTCGTCGTAGCCTTCTAACGTAAAGGAACCCCAACCTTTTCCATTCTTAGCAATTCGGTGTTGCACGTTGGTTATGATGCCGCCAAAAGTCAAATTTTTATTAATGTGTTGCTCCAGATTTTTTAAAGTTTCCAACTTGGAATTACAGAAATAATCCATCTCAAATCTAAAATCATCCAAAGGATGACCCGAAATATAAATGCCTACGACTTCCTTTTCTTTGGCTAATTTTTCCATCGTGCTCCAATCCTCACAAGGCGGCACAGTAGGTTCGGGAATTTGCACATCACTGGTTTCTCCAAACAAACTTACTTGTGACGAATTTTCGTTTTCCTGAAATTTAGCTCCATAACGGATGGCTTTTTCATAAAACGTTATGCCATCGCCATCATCATGAAAATATTGTGCACGGCTTGTTCCAACAAAGGAATCAAATCCACCAGCTAATGCTAAATTTTCAAAAGCTTTTTTGTTGGCTGCCCGCAAATCGATTCGCTTGGCCAAATCAAAAATAGATTTGTATTTTCCGGTTTTTCGGTTTTCAACAATTGTAGCAACCGCTCCCATTCCAACGCCTTTTACAGCACCAATTCCAAACCGTACCGCATAATTTTCATTTACCGTGAATTTATAAAAAGACTCGTTCACATCGGGACCTAAAACCTGTAAGCCCATACGTTTGCATTCTTCCATAAAAAACGAAACTTGTTTGATATCACTCATGTTGTTGGACAAAACGGCAGCCATATATTCGGCGGGATAATTGGCTTTCAAATAGGCAGTTTGGTATCCAATCCAAGCATAACAAGTAGAATGCGACTTGTTGAACGCATATTCAGCAAAGGCCTCCCAGTCTTTCCAAATTTTTTCGAGTTTGTCTTCCGCATGTCCTTTTGCTGCAGCTTGGTTGATGAATTTAGGTTTCATTTTATCCAAAACATCCTTTTGTTTTTTCCCCATGGCTTTACGCAAAACGTCGGCGTCACCTTTGGAAAAATCGGCTAATTTCTGGGACAAAAGCATTACTTGCTCTTGATAAACCGTGATGCCATAAGTGTCTTTTAATAATTCTTCGCAAACTTCTAAATCATATTCTATAGGTTCTTCGCCATTTTTTCGCTTGATAAAACTAGGAATATAAGCAATCGGCCCTGGACGGTATAAAGCATTCATCGCAATCAAATCGTTGAAAACGGTTGGTTTCAATTCTCTCAAATATTTTCGCATTCCTGCACTTTCATATTGAAAAATACCCACCGTTTCCCCACGCTGAAAAAGCTGGTAGGTTTTAGCGTCATCAATAGGAAATTCATCAGGATTGATGTCTTTTCCGGTTCTGTATTTTACTAATTTTACGGTGTCTTTTATTAAAGTTAGGGTTTTCAAACCCAAGAAATCCATTTTTAATAAACCCGCACTTTCTACTACCGAGTTATCAAATTGGGTCACATACAAATCGGAATCTTTGGCGGTTCCAACGGGTACAAAATCGGTAATGTCGCTTGGTGTGATAATGACTCCACAAGCATGAATACCAGTATTTCTAAGGTTTCCTTCTAAAATTTTGGCTTGTTGTATGGTTTCTCCACTCAAATCAACCGATGAAGAAAGTTCAATAAGTTGTTTGATGTTTTCAAAATCTTCTGGACGGAGCACTTTCTTGATATCGCCTTCGGCATCTTTCAAAAAACGTGACAAACTCCATTTTGAAGGAATCATATTTGGAATCAATTTGGCAATTTTATCGGCTTCAAAAAGTGGTAAATCCAGCACCCTCGCTGTATCTCGAATGGCCGATTTTGCTGCCATTGTGCCATAAGTTACAATTTGAGCCACTTGACTTTTGCCGTATTTATGAATTACATAATCCATGACTTTGCTTCGACCTTCATCATCAAAATCAATATCAATATCGGGCAATGACACACGGTCTGGATTCAAGAATCTTTCGAAAAGCAAGTTGTACAATAGCGGGTCAATATTTGTAATTCCCAAGCAATATGCGACAACAGAACCCGCAGCAGAACCCCGACCGGGCCCAACGGAAACGTCCATTTTTCGAGCTTCGGCAATGAAATCTTGTACAATTAGAAAATAACCCGGATAACCCGAATTCTGAATGGTCAATAATTCAAAATCAATTCGCTCTTGAATTTCTGGAGTAATTTCAGCATAACGGCGATTGGCTCCAAGAAATGTTAAATGTTTTAAATACGCATTTTCGCCTCGAACGCCTTTATCCTCTTTGTCTTCTGGAACTTCAAATTCTGTTGGTATTTCAAATTTGGGCAATAAAACATCGCGAGCCAAACTGTAAACTTCTATTTTATCTACAATTTCGGCACAATTCGAAATGGCTTCGGGTAAATCAGTAAAGAGTTTTTTCATTTCCTCCCCCGATTTGAAATAATATTCTTGGTTGGACAATCCAAAACGGTAGCCACGCCCTCTTCCTATTGGAGTAGCTTGCTTTTCGCCATCGCGAACACAAAGTAGAATGTCGTGTGCATTGGCATTGTCTTTCTCTATATAAAACGTATTATTAGTCGCAATCAGCTTAACTTCATGCTTTTTGGCCAAAGTAATCAACCCTTCATTCACCCGATTTTCGTCTTCTTGGTTGTGACGCATCAGCTCAATATAAAAATCGTCAGCAAACTGTTCTTTCCACCAAATTAGGGCTTCTTCGGCTTGGTTTTCTCCCAAATTTAAAATTTTATTCGGGATTTCACCATATAAATTTCCTGACAAAACAATCAGGTCTTCTTTGTACTTTTCAATGATTTTTTTATCAATTCGAGGCACATAATACGACCCATCGGTATGAGCCAATGACGACATTTTAGCTAAATTATGGTAGCCTTTTTTGGTTTTTGCTAAAAAAACAATTTGATAACCATTGTCTTTTCTGGATTTGTCTTGATGGTCTTCGCAAACAAAAAATTCACATCCTACAATTGGTTTTATTTTGACTTCTGTTGGTTCTTCTCCGTTTTCAACAGCGGTTGCATTTTTGGTCTCGGCAGTTTTATTGTGATTGAGGATGTCTCGTACAAAATGAAAAGCGCCCATTAGATTAGAAAAATCGGTAATGGCAACAGCAGGCATTTTTAATTCCGCCGTTTTTTTGACCAAAGCGGCAATGCTGATGGTAGATTGCAAAACCGAAAACTGAGTGTGGTTGTGCAAATGCACAAAGTCAGTATCCACAAGCAATTGTTTGTTTTCAGAAAGCGTTTGCTTGGTGATTGGCGCTGCTTGTTTATCTCCTATTTGCTGTCTGATTTTTTCAGAAGCGGCTTTGAGATTGATATGCTGTAATCCAATTAGCGGAATCGATTTTGGATTTTTGAGTTGAAAATCTTCAAAATAATCTTGCTCGACTTGAAGCTCTTTTTTGGTGAAAACTTCGGTACGAATCAATTCGAAAAAACAACGCGTGGTTGCCTCCACATCGGCAGTGGCATTGTGCGCTTCGTTAAACGGAACTTGAAATAAATACTGATGCAATTCCGTAAGTGTTGGTAGCTTAAATTTGCCACCTCGACCGCCGGGCAATCGCAATAACGAAGCGGTAACTTCGGTACAAGTGTCCAAAACAGGCAGTGTTGCCATTGGACTTTCGATACCCAAACGGTGAAATTCGCAACCCATAATATTGATATCAAAACCTAAATTTTGACCCACAATAAACATAGTTTTGGATAATGCTATATTGAATTTTTCTAAAACTTCAGCTAAAGAAACGCCATCCGCTTGCGCCAATTCGGTAGAAATCCCGTGAATTCGTTCGGCATCATACGGAATATTGTAGCCATCGGGTTGCACCAAATAATCTTGGTGTTCGATGAGTTTTCCCATTTCGTCATGCAGTTGCCAAGCAATTTGCACACAACGAGGCCAATTGTTGGTGTCGGTAATGGGCGCATCCCAACGTTTGGGCAATCCTGTGGTTTCGGTATCGAATATTAAGTACATGAGATTTTGATTGCAGATTTTTGATGTTTTCAAAAGTACATTTTAAGCAAATAACAATCAAGTTTAGTTATTAACAAAAGTGAAAAAGCGAGGAAACAAAGGAACAATTTGCTTTCGAAAATAAATTAGATGTATCGAAAACAAATAGAATTGGTATAAATTAAAAAACCACTCAAAAACGAATTCCTGAGTGGTCTTTTTCTTAATTAATTCAAGTTGCTAGTTAATTGATTTGTTTAATTGTAATCCAAATACAAACAGAGTAAGCTTTATTAACAGGCCTTTTAATGTGATTGCGTGTATAGTTCTTGGAAACATTTTTTTAATGTCGCTTATTGTTGTTT
>CAIRNC010000325.1 GCA_903879875.1 uncultured Bacteroidota bacterium | reverse complement strand
AAATTCATTAGAGAAACCAAGCTAAAAGCTGTTTTCAGAGTTAGTAGCACAAACAATGATTTGATTTCATCCACAACAACTCTATCCCAAGTATTTTTTTTTATTTTTAAGGATAGTCGATTTTTATTTGAAACTTTGTAACTTTGAACGCACTATTTTTAGTGCAAATATGTTGTTTTATTCAACCTTTTTTCAAATTTTTTAGCGATATGAATTACATTCTTTTTGACGGAACCGTTAGAGCAGCTTTATTGCCATTTACATACACCCGACCAGTGGCAGACATTCGAATTGGTATTTTGACCATACGAGAAAAATGGGAAATGTATTTGGGTTCAACCACGACTACTTTAACAGAAGAATACCTTTCGGACAAATATCCAATGGTTGAAATGGAAGAAAATATTATGATCAATGCTTCTTTTTTGCCTAATAAAAATTTGGTTGCTATCATAAGCGAGCTAAAACCGAATCAGGCGGTTTTTAGAGATGATGAGGTAGTTGCTTTTTATACCAACGACACACAAGATGCCGTCGATTTTGACACTTACGATATTATAGAATATAATGATGATTGTCTATTTGTAGCCCATACTTGGGACATCTTTGGCAAGAATGACGAGGCTTTACGTCACGATTTTCAATTGATTACTGAGGATAGAATCTCGCAACCGATTCCGGAAAGTGTCAACACATTGTCTCCAGAAAACATTTTCATTGAAGAAGGAGCTAAGCTCGAATTTGTAACGCTAAACGCTTCTACTGGGCCTATTTATATTGGCAAAAACACCGAGATTATGGAAGGCTCTGTCATTAGAGGCCCGTTTGCTTTGTGCGAAAGTGGCAGAGTGAAACTGGCAACCAAAGTATATGGCGCAACCACTGTTGGCCCTCATTCTGTTATTGGCGGTGAGGTTAACAATTCCGTTTTGTTTGGTTATTCCAATAAAGGACATGATGGTTTCTTAGGCAATTCGGTGCTTGGCGAATGGTGCAACATTGGTGCCGATTCTAACAATTCTAATTTGAAAAACAATTACGAAGAAGTAAAACTATGGAGCTATGAAACCGAAAATTTTGCTAAAACGGGACTTCAATTTTGTGGATTGATGATGGGCGATCACAGTAAATGTGGCATCAACACCATGTTCAATACCGGAACTGTTGTTGGTGTCAGCGCTAATATTTTTGGCAGTGGTTTTCCTAGAAACTTTGTGCCTAGCTTTACTTGGGGTGGTGCTTCCGGGTTTACGACCTATATTACTAAAAAAGCATTTGAAGTAGCTAAAGTTGTCATGCTTCGTAGAAATGTTGAATTTACAGCACAAGACCAAGCCATTTTAGAACATGTTTTCGAAGACTCTAAAAAATGGAGAAAAGAATAAACAAAGATCCTTTCTAATTAATTCAAGTTGCTAGTTAATTGATTTGTTTAATTGTAATCCAAATACAAACAGAGTAAGCTTTATTAACAAGCCTTTTAATGTAATTGCGTGTATAGTTCTTGGAAACATCTTTTTAATGTCGCTTATTGTTGTTT
>CAIRNC010000324.1 GCA_903879875.1 uncultured Bacteroidota bacterium | reverse complement strand
TGTATTATGCAAAACAAGAACGTTTTGAAAACATTAGTCAGTTAAATCAAATTGATTTGCTTCTGACTACTTTTATTGAAAATTTAAAAGAAAATTGTTCCATTCACTAAGAAAACCGAATAATACTTTTTTACAATCCTCCCCAACTAATTAAACAAAAATGCTCCTCCAATCGGGAGCATTTTTGTTTGTATTTTAACAAATAAATCCTAGTATACTTGTTCTATGAATTCTGGAAAGTTGGATGCAATACGAATTAAAAGCACAAAAAAAGTGTTAACATAAACGTTAAATAAAAGTCAATGCTACGGTGTATTCTTTTGATAAAAGAGTAAATTTGTTTTTAGCTACTGCTTTCTTTTAGGAAAGCATTTTTTACCTTAAAAATCCGTTATGAAAATTAAAAATATCAGTATCGTCTTGGTTGTGCTTGTGCTTGGCGGTTTAATAGTTTACCGAATTACCAAAAACAATAGCGAGGGCGATAAAGGAAAAGACAAAGGAGACAAAAAGCCTCCGGTTAGTGTGAATACGGTTGTTGTTTCGGCAGAAGATTTCTCGAATGCTTTGACGCTTTCGGGTTCAATAGAAGCCAATGAACAAGTGGATATTCACAGTGAAGTTTCGGGTATTGTTGAAAGCATTAATTTTCAAGAAGGAAGTGCAGTTTCAAAAGGACAATTGCTTTTTAAAGTAAACGATGTTGAATTGCGAGCCCAATTGGCTCAAGCCAAAACCAAAGAAGGATTGGCATCTGAAAATGAACGAAGAGCGAAACTTTTACTTCAAAAAGAAGCAATTAGCCAAGAAGAATATGATGTTGCAAGAGCGGAACATAAATCAGCACAAGCACAAACCCAATTGATAAGTGCACAAATAGGTAAAACGGCAGTCAAAGCTCCTTTTTCAGGCAAGATTGGTTTGCGTGCTATTTCAGCAGGAACGTATATTACTCCAGCATTATCGGTGGTGAAATTGGTAAATAGCGATAAATTAAAAATTACTTTTTCGATTCCTGAAAAGTATGCCGCTCAAGTCAAAACCAACACCAACCTCACTTTTAAAGTGTCAGGTTCGGATAAAAAGTATGTGGCTCGGGTTTATGCAATTGAGCCCGAAGTGGCTGTAACTACTCGAACTTTGCAAATTAGAGCTTTGGCAGATAATACAAATGGGGACTTGTTGCCAGGAACTTTTGCTGATGTCACTTTTCCATTAGATGTTATTAAAGATGCTATTGTTGTGCCTACAGAAGCTGTGGTTCCAATTCAGGATGGTAAAAAAGTATTTGTGGTGAATCATGGAAAAGCAAAAGAAGTAAAAGTGAATACAGCTACTCGAACAGCAGCTACAATCGTAGTATTATCAGGACTAAAAGCAGGGGATACCTTAATTACAACTGGCGTGATGAGTTTGAAAGATGAAGATGCCGTGAAAGTGAAGTTAAAGTAATTTTAGCATTTATATTTCAAAAAATAAATCTAAATCTGCATTCAAAAATCAAAAAATCTAATGAGTTTATCTACCCTCAGCATCAAAAGACCCGTATTTACAATCGTAATAAATTTAACGATAATAGTATTCGGAATTATCGGTTATTCTTTTCTTGGTGTAAGAGAGTTTCCTTCTATTGATCCTGCACAAATTTCAATCCGAACCGATTATGCCGGCGCTAATTCAGATATTATTGAGTCTCAAATTACAGAGCCACTAGAAAAGGCAATAAATTCGATTGATGGTATAAAAAACATTACATCATCGAGTGTACAAGGCACAAGTACCATTACCATTGAGTTCAATTTAAATAAAGATTTAGAAACCGCTGCAAACGATGTTAGGGACAAAGTTGCTCTGGCGGCTAAAACATTAACTAAAGATATTGATGCGCCACCTGTTGTTTCAAAAGCAGATGCTAATGCCGATGCAATTATTTCTATGACAGTTCAAAGTGATACTCGAAACGCGTTAGAGTTGAGTGATTATGCCGAAAATGTTATTGCCCAAAGCCTTGAAACTATTCCAGGAGTTAGCGGAGTTCAGATTTGGGGTCAGAAAAAATATGCCATGCGACTGTGGATTGATCCTGTAAAACTGTCTGCTTATGGCTGCACGGTTTCGGATGTAAAATTGGCTTTAAATCAACAAAATATAGAATTGCCCTCCGGAAAAATTACTGGTGATGCAACTGAACTTACAGTAAAAACGGTGGGTAACTTATCGAAACCCGAAGAGTTTAATGCTATTATCATTAAATCAAATGCTGAAAAAACAGTGCTTTTCAGTGATATTGGCACCGCTGTTTTAGGTCCAGAAAATATGGAAACCAAACTGTCACAATCCGGTTTGCCAATGGTTGGAATTGCAGTTTCGCCACTTCCAGGGGCAAATTATTTGGATATTTCAAAGGCGTTTTATAAAAAATTCCAAACGTTAAAAAAGGATTTACCCAAAGATATTAAACTTAATATCGCTATTGATAATACTTTTTTTGTCAAAAAATCAGTGCTTGAAGTAGCAGAAACATTAGGAATTTCCTTGTTTTTGGTTATTCTGATAATCTATTTGTTCTTTAGAGATTGGGCTATAGCTTTTCGTCCATTGATTGATATTCCAGTATCACTTATTGCGACTTTCTTTATCATGTGGCTATTTGGTTTTTCTATAAATGTACTAACTTTATTAGCAATTGTTTTGGCAACTGGTCTAGTTGTCGATGATGGTATTGTGGTTACCGAAAACATTTTCAAAAAAGTAGAAGAAGGAATGTCGCCAATTGAAGCTGCAATAAAAGGTTCCAACGAAATTTTCTTTGCGGTAATCTCCATTTCAATAACATTAGCAGCTGTTTTTTTACCCGTAATTTTTCTTGAAGGCTTCGTTGGTCGATTGTTTCGAGAATTTGGTGTTGTAATTGGAGCAGCAGTTTTGGTTTCTGCCTTTGTATCATTGACATTAACTCCCATGTTAAATGCCTATTTGATGAAAGGTGGTGAACAAAAAAAATCGAAGTTTTATATCGCAACAGAACCTTTTTTCCAAAATTTAAACAGCGGTTATGCCGATGCTTTATCTAAGTTTATGAAAAGAAAATGGATTAGTTTTCCAATTCTCTTTGTTTGTTTTGGCCTGATTTATTTGTTTTTTAATATCATTCAAAAAGAAACGGCACCCTATGATGATCGAAGTGCTTTGGTAATGAGCGTTACTACAGCCGAAGGTTCTTCTTATGAATATACGGATCGATTTATGCAGGAAATATCTAGGCTAATTGACGATTCTATTCCTGAGAAAAAAGTTAGTTTAATAATTACAGCACCAGGATTTAATGCTTCGGCAACCAATAGTGGAAGGATTAGAATTGCCTTGTCTGACCCAAGTGAACGTAAACGAACACAAAAAGATATTGCCGATAAACTTACCAAATGGACAAAAAAATATCCAGATGCTAAAACTTCGGTCACGGAGCAGCCTACGATTGCAGTTAATAAAAAAGGAGGATTGCCTATTCAATACATTATTCAAGCACCTAATTTTGAAAAGTTGCAACAAAAAATACCTTTGTTTATGGATGAAGTAAACAAAAACGCCACTTTTTCAATAGCAGATGTGAATTTGAAATTTAACAAACCTGAAATAAACGTTACTATAGATAGAGAAAAAGCAGAAAGTTTAGGCATTTCGGTTATCGATATTGCTCAAACGTTGCAATTGTCATTAAGTGGCCAACGATTTGGTTATTTTATGCGCAATGGGAAACAATATCAGGTTATTGGTCAATTTGAACAAAAGGACCGTTCAAAACCATTGGATTTAACTTCGATGTTTGTTAAAAACAATAAGGGTGAATTGATTCAAATGGATAATGTAGTAACCGTTGTAGAGAAAAGTAATCCACCGCAATTATTTCACAACAACCGTTATATGTCGGCTACTGTTTCTGCAGGATTGGCTCCAGGTAAAAGCATTAGTGATGGAATTGATGCTATGAATGAAATAAAATCGAAAATTCTCGACGATACTTTCACTACTGATTTAGGTGGCGAATCCCGTGACTTTATTGAAAGTAGTTCTAATACTTCTTTTGCATTTGGATTGGCGTTGTTGTTAATATTTTTGATATTATCTGCTCAATTTGAGAGTTTTATAGATCCGTTTATTATAATTCTAACGGTGCCAATGGCAGTAGCAGGAGCGTTATTTTCACTTTGGTTATTTGGGCAAACATGGAACATTTTTAGTCAAATTGGCACGGTGATGCTTATAGGTTTAGTTACCAAAAACGGAATTCTAATTGTTGAATTTGCCAATCAATTGCGAGAGCAAGGAAAGCCAAAGTTGGAAGCTATACTCGAAGCCTCTGAAGCCCGACTTCGCCCAATTTTAATGACCAGTTTGGCTATTTCAATCGGTGCTTTGCCAATTGCATTGTCGTTGGGAGCTGCTTCAACAAGCAGAATTGGAATGGGAGTTGTGATTGTTGGAGGTACCATTTTTTCATTGATTTTGACCTTATTTGTAATTCCTGCACTTTATTTAATGTGGTCCAAAGCACGAAAACATTACCCTGAATTTGATCATATTGATGAATATGAAAATGTTAAATAACAATTTATGAACAGTAGAAAAATATATATAAGTGTAGTACTTTTCTTTTTTTGCCTGATTCAAGGTAGAGCACAACAAGTGCTAACTCTTGAAAATGCAGTTAAGTTGGCTTTAGAAAACAACTTTGAAATTAAGATAGCAACCAATGATTTACAGATAGAAAAGACCAATGTTGCCTCAGGAAACGCAGGAATGTTGCCAAAAGCAACTGCTACTATTGTTGACAATAATGGGGTTCAAAATCTTTCGCAAACGCGTTCTGACGGAACGGTGACCAAATTGGACAATGCCAAAAGTAACAATATTACCTATGGTGTTGGATTGGATTGGACCATTTTTGATGGTTTTAAAATGTTTGCAAAAATGGATCAGTTAAAGGAGCTTCAAAAGTTAGGTGAAGTCCAATTAAAGATGGCCATTCTAACTAAGATTAGCGATGTAAATTCCACTTATTTTGATTTGGTGCAACAGCAGCAAGAAATGACAGCATTAGATTCAACTCTTGTGCTTTCGAAACAACGTTTGACTTTGGCTCAAAATCGTTTCTCGATTGGTAAAGCATCTAAATTAGAGGTTTTGAATGCACAAGTCGATTTGAATACCGACACCGCTTTACTATTAAAACAGAAAGAATTGTATGCCAATACGAAGATTAGTATGAATCAAACATTAGCGCGTTCTATTTCAGAAGATTTTAAAGTTAGAAACGAAATAGAAGTTGATAATAAATTGGATTTAAAAGAGTTGTACGATTTGTCTAAAAAACAAAATCCAAGTCTAGAAGCACAAGTAATTAACAAACGAGTGGCGGAATTGCAATTGAAACAAGTAAAAGCCAATCGTTATCCTAATGTAAAACTAAACACAGGTTATAACTTTAATGAAACGCAATCGGGACTGGGGTTTACCACACAATCTTCTGCTAGAGGTTTGAATTATGGGTTTAGTGCCTCTTTGAATATTTTTGATGGATTTGCCCAAAAAAGGAATGAAAAAATAGCGCAATTACAATTGAATAATGCCTCAATAGCTATAGAGCAGCAAAACGCAGTTCTTGAATCACAAGTAGCAACCGCTTTTCAAAGTTATCAAACCAATCTGCAATTGATAGATTTAGAAATCAAGAATGAAGCTATTGCAAAACAAAATCTTGATATTACAGTAGAAAAATTTAAAATTGGAACCATCACCACATTTGAATTTCGAACCGCACAATTGAATTATTTGACTGCCAAAGTGCGCAATAGTAATGCACATTTACAAGCAAAATTATCCGAAATTGCATTGAAAGAATTGGCAGGAAATTTATCTTTGTAAAAGATTTATTTAAATAACAAGTATGACATCGTACAACCCAAAAGACTGGTTTGCCTTTATTTTTAACATAAGCAAAGCAGATACGTTTCGAAAATTAATTCCAATGATGATGATTATTGGAATATATTCTGGAATTGTAGCTTATATGGAAATCGAATATTGGCAATTACCTCAAGAAAGTCCAGTAAAAAATATCTCTGTGATGCACGGTTTATTGGGTTTTGTAATATCATTATTATTGGCATACAGAACCAATACTGCTTATGATCGCTGGTGGGAAGGACGCCGATTATGGGGAGGTTTAGTCAATAGTAGCCGAAATTTAGCCATCAAGTTAGCATCAATTTTAACTGCTGAAAGCGATTTGGCATTTTTCAGAAAAATGATTCCGAGTTTTGCTTCTATTTTACAGAAACATTTAAACGATAAAGATACTGCGAAAGAATTGTTTGATGATTTTGATTTAGAAATAGATTATCACAAACACAGACCAAATCAAGTAGCAAAAATGTTATTCCAAAAAGTGAATGATTTGTATATTTCAAAAAAAATTACGGGTGATCAACTCATTATTCTTAATAACGAATTGCAATCTTTTACCGATATTTGTGGTGCTTGTGAAAGAATCAAGAATACACCAATACCTTATTCTTACAGTGCTTTTATCAAAAAATTTATATTTATTTATGTGCTTACTTTACCATTTGCCTATGTCTTTATTTTGGGTTATTTAGTAATTCCAGTGGTTGTTTTTATTTTTTATGTATTGGCAAGTTTAGAATTAATAGCAGAAGAAATTGAAGATCCTTTTGGAATCGATGCTAATGATTTGCCAACCAAAAAAATCGCTGAAAATATAAAAAGACACGTAGAAGAAATTATTTAATTTTTTAATTGTGAAAATTGTTTATCATTTGGATATTTTTAGTAAATTTCAAATTCTTTATTTTTAATTAAAATATTCATGAATCTAAATCGTGCTTTTATCAATCCACCCCATTTATCTAACGAAAAATCGTTAAAAACATTGGTGGAAAATAGAACCGTTTATTCTTTAAATCATTGTGAACTCAACTTATTCGAAACCTACGAATCATCAGCATTAGTACCCTTGAAATTCAATGATTTAGTTGTAACAAGCATGTTGAGAGGCAAAAAAGTAATGCATCTTTTTGATGACCCAAGTTTTGAATATTTACCTGGCGAAACTGTGGTCATTCCATCGAATGTGGAAATGAAAATTGATTTTCCAGAAGCTTCCTTACACAATCCGACTCAATGTTTGGCGTTAGCGATAGACCAAACAAAAATCAATGATACATTACATTTTTTGAATGAAAGGTATCCAAAAGAAGGGAATAATAATTTTTGGCATCTGAATTATCAAAATTATTTTTTTTACAATAATGTGGAGTTGGCAACAACCATCAATAAATTGATAAAAGAATGTATGAGTACGTCTATTACCAAAGATGTTTTAGCCGATTTAACATTGCAAGAATTGTTAATTCGTATCATTCAAACACAAACTTCAAAATCCATTAGCGATGGTTTGTTCTCGGATCCTAAAAATCCAATTACTCCTGTAATTGAGTTCATTCGATTGAATTTGAAAGAAAACATCAATATGAAAAATTTAAGTGAAAAAGCGAGTATGAGTACCGCCTCTTTTTACAGACTTTTCAAAAGAGAATTAGGAATGAGTCCGATTGAATTTATTATTAGTGAGAAAATGAGATGTGCCAAACAATTGCTCAAAAATCCTACAATACAAATCAATGAAGTTTGCTATTTATCTGGTTTTGAAGATTCCAATTACTTTATTCGGTTGTTTAAAAAACACGAAGGAATCACTCCGAAACAGTATCAATTGTTGCACGTCAATTAGATTATTCAATAAATTTTAATGGCTCGAGCGAAAGTTCCTCTTCGGGAGTGAAAATTCGATATTCAATTCGGAAAGTCTTTTTTAAAGGTGTTTCCAACGAAAATCCTCCTACGCCAAAAGCATCAATTACATCTAAAGTAAAATGGGCATGTTTCCAATATTCAAATAAATCCTTATCGACCCAGAATTCCGTATTTTCTATCGTACCAATGCAAACATCTCCCATTCTCTGATAAAATCCGCCTTTTTCAAAACACTGCGGTTGGGTTCCTTCACAACAACCTCCGGCTTGATAAAACATTAAATCACCATGTTTCTCTTGTAAAATTTTGATTAATGCTATCGCTTTTTCGTTGGCCTCTATTCTTTTTGTCATTTGCTTTGTTTTAAAATAAAACCTTACAAATTAAAGCATTTGTCAGGTTTAAAAGTATCAATTATTTTGCTGATTGCTAAAAGAAACCTAATTTCTTTTTATCGTAAGAAATCAACATATTTTTAGTTTGACGGTAATGACCTAACATCATTTTATGGTTTTCACGACCAATTCCAGATTGTTTGTAACCTCCGAATGGAGCTCCTGCAGGATAAGAATGATATTGATTTACCCAAACACGACCCGCTTGAATCGCTCTTGGAATTTGATAAATTTCATGAGCATCGCGAGTCCAAACTCCAGCACCTAAACCGTACATAGTATCATTTGCAATTGCTATCGCTTCTTCAGTAGTTTTAAAAGTAGTTACAGCTAAAACGGGTCCGAAAATTTCTTCCTGAAAAATACGCATTTTATTATTTCCTTTGAAAAGTGTTGGTTTGATATAATAACCTCCAGAAATATCGCCTTCCATGTGATTTTCGGCACCACCGATTAGCAATTCAGCCCCTTCTTCTTTTCCTAATTTAATATAAGATAGAATTTTTTCTTTTTGTACTAATGAGGTTTGAGCGCCCATCATCGTTGAACTATCTAAAGGATTTCCCATTTTTATTGCAGCCGTTCTCTCGATTACTCGAGCAATAAATTTTTCGTAAATATCCTCATGAATCAATAAACGAGAAGGACATGTACACACCTCACCTTGATTTAAAGCAAACAATACAGCACCTTCTATAGCTTTATCAAAGAAATCATCATCGGCATCACCAACCGATTTCATGAAAATATTTGGCGATTTTCCACCTAATTCTAAGGTAACAGGAATAATATTTTCAGTAGCATACTGCATTACCAAACGACCCGTTGGAGTAGAACCAGTAAAGGCTGCTTTTGATACTTTTTTGTTGGTTACCAAGGCTCTACCAAGTTCAGCGCCAAAACCGTTTACAATATTTACAACTCCTGGAGGTAGCAAATCTCCAATTAATTCCATTAAAACTAAGATAGAAATTGGAGTGCTTTCGGCAGGTTTTAATACCACTGTGTTTCCAGCAGCTAAAGCTGGAGCTAATTTCCAAACTGCCATCAAAATAGGAAAATTCCAAGGAATAATTTGTGCAACTACACCTAATGGTTCACTTAAAGCAATAGAAACCGTTTGATCATCTAATTCAGTAATCGAACTTTCTTCCGCACGAATCACGCTTGCAAAATACCTGAAATGGTCAATTGCCAACGGAATATCAGCTGCCATAGTTTCACGAATGGCTTTTCCATTATCTATAGTTTCAACTGTAGCAATGTATGCTAAATTATCTTCAATAACCTGTGCAATTTTATTTAATAGATTGCTACGTTCTGTAGAAGACGTTTTTCCCCATGTTTTAAATGCTTCATGAGCCGTATCAACAGCGAAGTCAATATCAACTTTTGTGGAATGTGCTGCTCTTGTAAAAACTTTTCCATCAATTGGAGAAACTACATCAAAATATTGACCACCGATTGGCGCAACAAATTTTCCTCCAATATAATTATCATACTTTGCCTTAAATTCAGGTCTTTGTGCTATATTACTCATATTTTAAAAATTAAATTATTTTTTCAAAAATAACTGCATTATGAATATTAAAATAGCACAATTCATTCAACTAATAGCATAAAATTTTCATATATGTTTTTTTGATGTTATTTTATCTAACTATTCATAATTATTTCTATCAAAAATAACAGAATTGTTAATACTAACATGGAATGACCGTAAGAATTCAATACTAAAAAACCAAAAAAATTGTTTCCTACTCCAAACTGCAATCCTTATATTTGCGACTTATTTTACACGAATTTTATTTAAAATGAAAATATCTTACAACTGGTTAAAACAATTCATCAAAATTGATTGGAAATCCGACGAAACTGCTGCCTTATTAACTGATTTAGGTCTTGAAGTTGAAGTTGTCGAAAAGTACGAATCCGTAAAAGGCGGTTTAGAAGGCATTGTTGTTGGTCATGTTTTAACTTGTGAACAACATCCGAACGCCGATAGATTAAAAGTTACCACAGTTGATTTAGGTACAGGAACTCCAGTTCAAATTGTTTGTGGTGCAAGCAATGTTGCTGCTGGTCAAAAAGTGCCTGTAGCCACAATTGGAACTACTTTATATGATAAAAATGGAGATTCTTTTGTTATCAAAAAAGGTAAAATAAGAGATATGGAAAGCTTCGGGATGATTTGTGCCGAAGACGAATTGGGATTAGGTACTAGTCATGAAGGTATTATGATTCTTGACGAAAATCTTGTACCAGGAACTCCAGCTGCTACCGTTTTTAAGATAGAAAACGATGAAGTATTTGAAATTGGATTAACGCCAAATCGAGCTGACGCGATGAGTCACATGGGTGTAGCCAGAGATATTCGTGCGGGGATGTTGCAAACTAATGTTGCTACCGAATTGAAAACACCGTCAGTGAGTAATTTTAGAGTTGATAAACGCACATTGAAAATGGATGTTTCGGTAAAAGACTCCAAATTAGCACCGAGATATTGTGGTGTTACTATTTCTGGAATTACTATAAAACCTTCTCCAGAATGGTTGCAAAACCGATTAAAATCAATTGGATTAACTCCAAAAAACAATATAATTGATGTTACTAATTATGTCTTACATGAATTGGGACAGCCGTTACATGCTTTTGATGCCGCCAAAATTAAAGGCAATAAAATTATTGTAAAAACAGCAGAAGCAGGCACAAAATTCAGAACCTTAGACGATGTTGAACGCATTTGACATGAAGAAGATTTAATGATTTGTGACGAAAGTGGTCCCATGTGCTTCGCAGGAGTAT
>CAIRNC010000323.1 GCA_903879875.1 uncultured Bacteroidota bacterium | reverse complement strand
TTTTCAGCTTCGACGTACTAAACGAATTTTAAGTTAAAACTTTTGCTTCTTCAAATAATCGAGTGCAAAGCGTCCTTCGTTGAATAATAAATCTAAAATACTTAAATTAGATATAAAACCTTGTTTTTCTTCAAAAACTTGTGTGTAGGGGGTAAGTTGTGTTGTGTCTTTTTTACCATTAATTAAGGCGCGGTGGTCTAGAAAAAGAGGCGCTTCGTGAAAGTATTCCTCCGTTTTTTGATAGGAGAGTTCCATTCGCAAACATTTGGCAACAATTTCAATAGTTTGAAAATTCAAATCCATCAAAAACGTATGTTTTTTTTCAAAAATTGGCTGAATAGCATCTTCAAAAAACTCAAAAAAAGGAGAACTTCTATAAGCAGCTTCTAATGATTTAAAGTGTTGTTTTTGCCAATCGAAAGCGGTTTCCAGACGAATATCTTTGGTTTTTTGATGTGTTTCTCTACTGTGTTTTATTGGAATATTCAACAACTGAATCCCGTTTGGACTATAAATGTACATTCGGTTGCGATTGGTTTGTTTCTGGAAATTATCTTCCATTTCAAACGTAATTTTATCAGCCTGCGCCATAGCAACAAACTGACTTATAGAGGGAAAGTAGGAGGGATGTAAAAGAAGGTTCATTTTTTAAAAGGGTTATAAGGTTATGAGTTTAGGAGGGTTATAAACTTCATAAACTTTTAAACCTCCTAAACTTTTTATGCTTTCTTTCTACTGTTCATAAAAAAGGAAATTCCAAAATAAGCCACTAATCCCATTAAGAAAAACTTGAAATACGAATAAGGTTCTCCTTCGCCACTAACGGTTGTAAACAATCTGTCCCAGCGAATTTTCCAATTTTTGAAACCGTCATTGATGCCGTCAATACTCATCCAAATAAAAACTGGTTTTCCAACAATATGATCTTCGGGTACAAAACCCCAATAACGGCTGTCTTCTGAACGGTGACGATTGTCTCCCATCATCCAATAATAATTTTGTTTGAAGGTGTAGGAATTTGCGACTTGACCATTAATTCTAATTTCTGAACCATTCACTTTCAAATCATTTTTTTCATACGTTGCAATGATTCTTTTGTAAAGCGGTAAGTTCTCCGCATTCAATTGTACTGTTTTACCTTCTTGCGGAATTAAAATTGGTCCAAAATTATCAGCAGACCATTTGCCATCATGAGGAAATATACGACTATCAACAGGCTCAACCATACGAACAACTGAATCTATTCCTGTTTTTTTACGCAAAGCCTCAGCATCTTTTAAGGTTAGGTTTACATCCGATTTTGGCGGATAAATTTCTTGTGCATAAAGTCCTGTACTTGCAATTACTTTAGCTGGAATTCCTTTGTATCCAGTAAGCACAGTATATGACTTGTCAGGATTTGGAGAAGCGTTTATTACATAAGGTTGCAAAGCATTAATTTGATCTTCACTTGTAGGTTTAATTATGTAGGAATGCGTGTAATCTGTTGAACCAGTTTCAGCTAAAACGGTACTCGAAACGCCTTCTTTGGCAGCATAAACGGTATGAATAAATTGTGCTTTGGCTCTTTCAGGCAAGATTAACTCTTTCCCATTAATATGCACAATTCCGTTTATGATTTGTAAATTATCGCCCGGAGTACCTTGGCATCTTTTTACATAATTTGATTTTTTATCAATCGGTTTTATCACTGCTTTTCTACCTGAAGTATCAAAAAATCGATACACGGTATCACATGGCCAATTGAAAACGACGATGTCATTCTTCTCGATTTTTTCAAAACCAGGTAATCTAAAATAAGGCAATTGCGGAAAATTAAGATAAGATGTGCGCTTCGTTTTTGGAATCGAATCATGAATCATTGGCAATGCTATTGTTGTCATTGGTACACGCGCACCATAATTGTATTTGCTTACAAATAAAAAGTCACCAATCAATAACGAACGTTCTAAGGAAGCCGATGGGATAGTAAAGGGTTGCATAATATAAGTGTGAACTAATGTAGCTACAACTACTGCAAAAAGCAAAGAGCTAATGGTGTCACCAGTTTTGGTAGTAGAAACCAAGCTTCTGTTTTCTACATAAGTTACCTCTTGGGTATAATTTACATAATAGATATAAAGCCCTAATGTGGCCAAAACTAATAGCGTATCCTGATTTGAATTTTTCCCAAAACTTCTCAACGTTTCTACCCAAATTACGGGAAACATAATCAGATTGATTACGGGTAAAAACAATAAAATAGTCCACCAACTAGAACGGTTGATGATTTTCATTAAAACTATTGCATTGTAAACCGGAATGGCTGCTTCCCAAGATTTTCTTCCCGCTTTTTTATATAATTTCCAAGTTCCTGCAAAATGAACCACTTGAACTATAAGAAATAAAATAAACCATTGAATAAGTGTCATAATTTTTTTGTTTTAAACCTTTCAGCTTTCAAGTTTCCGGTTGCTAATTACAGCTTGAAACTTTATACTTGAAACGTATTTATTAATTCTATATTTTTTATTCTAAATATTTCGCCTACAAACCCAAAACATTTTTCATTGTAAAAACGCCTTTTTTGCCAACCAACCATTCGGCAGCTATAACAGCACCCAAAGCAAATCCTTCGCGATTGTGGGCAGTATGTTTAATTTCAATTGTATCTACAGTTGAAGTATAAAAAACGGTGTGTGTTCCAGGAACGTTTTCTATTCTTTTGGCATCAATTGGAATTTGCTTTTCATTCGGATTATCAAGTGTCCAATTTTCATAAGCACTGTTCTCAATGATTCCGTTTGCCAATGAAATTGCGGTTCCGCTCGGTGCATCCAATTTTTGAGTATGATGAATTTCTTCCATACTTACTTGGTATTGATTGAAATTCGACATCATTTTTGCCAAATAATTATTCAACTCAAAAAATAAATTTACACCCAAACTAAAATTTGAACCATAAATAAAAGCACCCTTTTTTTCTTCACAAAGCGCCACCATTTCATCATATTGTGCCAACCAACCTGTGGTTCCTGATACAATTGGAATATTAGTGTGCAAACACTCAGAAATGTTACAAACAGCAGCGTCTGGTGTACTAAAATCAATAGCAACATCAGCAGTGTTGAGGTTAGAAAAAGAACCGTCACTTGATTTTTTAAGTACAATTTCATGCCCTCTTTCTAAAGCTATTTTTTCAATAACTTTTCCCATCTTCCCATATCCTAAAAGTGCAATTTTCATAGATGATTGTTTTAAAATCTATAATTTAAACTCAATCCTACATTGGGCTTATAATCAATAGCATTAGGGTATATTTCGGGTTTAAAAGTCAAATCATCGTTTACATTAAATTGTTGTAAATGCGCATCGACATTGGCATCAATGATATTTAAAACATACATGGCAACGGTAATTAATACAGATAAATCTCGGTTTCTTTGAAATGTTTTTTGAGCATTAACAAGCGTTGCATCACTATATTGGTTGTGAAATTCATCGTCGGTAAAGCCTTCTAATCTTCTTTTGTAAGCATCACGAAATTGATGATATTTAGCATTGTTATCCGCATAAAAATAAATACCAGTTCCAATGGCAGCATAAACTAATGGAATTTTCCAATAATGCTTATTGTAGGCTTGACCTAAACCAGGAACAATTGCCGAATAGAAAGCAGCTTTTGCAGGAGCAAGCGGATTCATTAAGCTTTTTTTGATTTTGATGGTATCAATGGCAACTAGCTCTTTTGGATTTTTTTGTTGTGCAAATAGGGTAGAAGTCCCTATTAGGAAAACCAATAAATATATGGGTACAAAGCGATGCACTAACCTTTTATTAGTTTTATAATTCGATTGAAATCTTCTTCAGAATGAAACGGAATGGTGATTTTCCCTTTTCCATTACCGGCTACTTTTACCTCTACTTTTGTTCCAAAATAGTTGGTAAATGTTTTTTTCTCTTCATCAGCAATTGCAAAAGAACTTGTTTTCGTTTGGGAAACAGTTTTAGGTTTTAAACTTTCTTGATGGTTTTTTACCAAAGTTTCTGTTTCACGAACCGATAAATTTTGACTTACAATTTTTTGGTATATAGCACTTTGAACGTCTTGGTCTTCAATATTAATCATTGCACGACCATGTCCCATGCTAATAAATCCATCCCGAATACCCGTTTGGATAATGGGATCTAATTTCAAAAGACGTAAATAATTGGCAATTGTAGAACGTTTTTTTCCCACTCGTTCACTCATTTGTTCCTGAGTCAATTGAATTTCGTCTATCAAACGTTGGTAAGAAAGTGCAATTTCAATAGGGTCTAAATCATGACGTTGGATATTTTCAACCAATGCCATAATCAACGATTCGTTGTCGTTTGCAATTCGAATATAAGCAGGAACCACAGTTAATCCAGCAAGTTTAGAAGCTCTTAATCTTCGTTCTCCTGAAATTAATTGGTATTTATTGAAATCTAATTTTCTAACCGTAATTGGTTGAATAACACCTAATTCACGAATAGAAGTAGCTAATTCTTGAAGCGCCTCTTCGTTGAAATTACTTCTAGGTTGAAAAGGGTTAATTTCAATAGCATCGATTTCAAGTTCAATAATATTGCCAACAACTTTGTCCGCATTTTTATCTTCAACCGATTTGATATCGTTATTTGGGTCTTTCAATAAAGCAGACAATCCTCTTCCTAGTGCTTGTTTTTTTACAGCTTGTGCCATCAATTAACTATTTTTTTTAATGATTTCTTGTGCCAAATGCAAGTAATTGGTTGCACCTTTACTTGTTGCATCATAGTTGATAATGCTTTCGCCAAAACTTGGAGCTTCTCCTAGTTTTACATTTCGTTGGATGATTGTTTTGAAAACCATATCGCTAAAATGCTTTTGAACTTCTTCCACCACTTGGTTTGAAAGTCGTAATCGGGCATCAAACATGGTTAAAAGCAGTCCCTCAATATCTAAATCTGGATTGTGAATTTTTTGAACACTTTTTATGGTATTCAATAATTTTCCTAATCCTTCTAATGCAAAATATTCACATTGAATTGGAATTAAAACGGAATCCGCTGCTGTTAAAGCATTTAAGGTTAGTAAACCTAGCGATGGAGCACAATCAATCAGAATATAATCGTATTTGTCTTTAACACTTTCCAATGCTTTTTTAAGCATGTATTCTCTATTGTCTTTATCAACAAGCTCAATTTCTATAGCTACAAGGTCAATATGAGCAGGAATTATATCAACATTAGGTGCTGTACATTTTAGAATTGCTTCTTCTGGAGTGTTGCTGTGTTCTAAAATTTGATACGTTCCGATCTCTATTGTGTCAATGTCAATACCTAATCCAGAGCTTGCATTAGCCTGTGGATCAGCGTCAATTAATAGTACTTTTTTCTCTAAAACCCCCAATGATGCTGCAAGATTTACAGAAGTTGTAGTCTTTCCAACACCGCCTTTTTGATTAGCAATCGCAATGATTTTGCCCATTTATTTTTTCTAAATTTTGAGCCGTAAAAATACAATTTTTTATCGTTTCTGAAAATCTATTTTGTTAACATTTGTTAAGTTTTGATTTGCAACGGATTTGTTTCGATTTTTGAGGATTTTTCAAATTTGGAATTCTTACTTCAGTTGAAATCTTTATTAGGAATTAAAAAGGGTAAATCTATAATTAAAAAAAAACTTCTAACTACCTTGTATTTAAAGACAGTTAGAAGTTGTTTTTTTAATTTTAGAGAAATACTAAACAACAGCAATTTCGATATCCGCTTGAATGTGTGCTGCATTTGCTCTTCCGCTTGGGTCTTGGTTTTCTTGCCATTTAGGAATCCATTTTCTTACCGTTTGAGCAGCACTTTTTTGAGGATAATATTTGTGAAAAATACTTCTATAAAAATAGGCTTCTTTAGTTGTAGGTGTATTGTATGGAAACAAATCTTCAGCCTGTTCAAGTTGTTCATCTGTTACTTTTGAAGCACAATATTCTATTAAGGTATCAATCCAATTATAACCCACTCCGTCCGAGAATTGTTCTTTTTGTCTCCATAACACTTCTTCAGGTAAATAAGGGTTTTCAGGAGTGTCAAAGGCTTTTCTTAAAATATATTTTTCTTTCCCATTATAGGTTTTTGGTTGTTTCTCTTCTGCTTTAATTTGCATTGCAACATCCAAAAAAGTTTTGTCTAAAAATGGCACTCTAGCTTCTAGACCATGAGCCATTGTTGACTTATCGGCTCGTAATAAATCGGCAGTAAATAATTTTTGAACGCGTTCGATAGTTTCTTTTTGAAAATCTTCGGTTGAGGGTGCATTCCTAAAATATAAATAGCCTCCAAATATTTCATCAGCTCCTTCACCAGATAATACTACTTTTATTCCTTTTTCGGTAATCGTTTTGGATAAAAAATACATCGGCGTGCTGGCTCTAATAGAAGTTACATCGTAGGTTTCTAAATGCCATATTAATTGATCTAAAATTTCGATTCCTTGCTCAATAGTAAAGTGAACTTCATGATGTTTGGTTCCTAAAAACTCAGCAACTTTTCTAGCGGCTTTGGCATCAGGAGCATTAGCATCCAATCCGATTGAAAAGGAATGCAATTCTTTTCCTTGCTCTTTGAGTAATCGAGCTGCTATTGAATAAGTTAAAGAGGAATCTAAACCTCCAGAAAGTAAAACACCTATTGGCACATCACTCATCAAACGTTTTCTAGTGGCTTCAGTAAGGGTTTCTCTTATTAACGTTAAATCGAGTTCATTTGTTGCAGCGGTATAATCTTCATATTCTGGATTGTAATATTTTACAAAACCAGTGTTTGGAGTATAATAATGCCCAGGAGGAAAAGTAGAAAATGTTTTACATTGATCGGCAATTGGTTTCATTTCTGATGAAAAATATACCCTCCCTCTTTCATCCAATCCATAATAAAGTGGTTTGACACCCATTGGATCACGACCAGCAATGAAATCATCTCCATCAATTACTACAAAAGCAAAATCACCATCCAATAAATGTAAAAAATCGTAGCCTAATTTTTCATATAAATGCACAATTACTTCCGAATCCGATTTGGAACGAAAAATATGATCTTTTAAAATACCGTCTCTTAAACTTTGATGATTGTAGATTTCTCCATTGTGTATCATCCATGCAGTATCACATCCTTGAATAGGTTGTTTTCCAGAATGTAAATCAATAATTGACAATCTTTCATGACTTAAAATATGTCCATTTTCAGTAATGTGAATATCACTTTCGTCTGGACCCCGATGCGACATACGTTTAGAGAGTTGTTTTACTAATTCTTCATCTTTCCCTTTTCCAATAATTGCTAAAATTCCACACATAATTTTTCTTAATTTTATTGACAAATTTTAATTTGACATTCTTTATATTTAATAAAGCAAATTTGAATGAATTTTATTTTTATAAAAACAAAAAGGTATTAAATGGTTATAATTATAAACTAAAAATTTAAATTATAGTTAATTATGTAAGTGATAGGTTTGTTTTTATTTTGATTGTTTCAAAATTGTAATTTGGTGTCTTTTTTAGTAAAAATGATTTCTTACTAAAACACAAAATTGACTAACAAAAAATGTTAATAACTTAGGGCGTAAATAAACGATTTTAAGTCATAATTTAGTCTCATTTGATTATATTTGTCCGTTAAACAAAAAATCATTCAGAATTACAATTAATATGAGCGAAGAAATTAATAAAAGCAATTATTCAGCAGATAGTATTCAGGCATTAGAAGGAATGGAGCATGTAAGAATGCGTCCATCCATGTATATTGGAGATGTAGGGGTTCGTGGTTTACATCACTTGGTTTATGAAGTTGTAGATAACTCTATTGATGAGGCAATGGGCGGACATTGTGATACTATTGGTGTTGCAATAAACGAAGATGGTTCCGTTACGGTTGAAGATAATGGTCGAGGAATTCCAGTTGATTTACATAAAAAAGAAGGCGTTTCTGCATTAGAAGTTGTAATGACTAAAATTGGTGCTGGAGGAAAATTTGACAAAGACTCTTATAAAGTTTCTGGAGGACTTCACGGTGTTGGGGTTTCTGTAGTAAATGCACTTTCAAAACACATGCGTTCTACTGTTTTTAGAGACGGTAAAATCTATGAACAAGAATACGAAAGAGGTAAATCGTTATATCCAGTAAAACAAATTGGAGAAACCACGAAGCGTGGAACGATGCAAACGTTTTATCCTGACGATATTATTTTTACACAAACTACCGAGTTTTCTTTTGATACACTTTCGGCACGTATGCGTGAATTGTCATTTCTTAACAAAGGGATTACCATTACTTTTACGGATAAAAGACAAAAAGATGAAAAAGGAGAATTTCATCAAGAAATATTTCATTCTACAGAAGGATTAAAAGAATACATCCGTTATTTAGATGGAAATCGCGAGCCTATAATTTCGCATGTAATTTCAATGGATTCTGAAAAAGGAGAAATTCCAGTTGAAGTTGCATTAATCTATAATACGAGTTATACCGAAAATATTTTTTCGTATGTAAATAACATTAATACTCACGAAGGAGGAACGCATTTGCAAGGTTTCAGAACTGGATTAACTCGTTCGTTGAAGAAATATGCCGATTCTTCAGGAATGTTAGACAAACTGAAATTTGAAATTTCTGGAGACGATTTCCGTGAAGGTTTGACAGCCATTGTTTCAGTAAAAGTAGCTGAACCTCAATTTGAAGGACAAACCAAAACAAAATTAGGAAATAGAGAAGTAGTTTCACCAGTTAGTCAAGCAGTTGCTGATATGATTGAAATTTATTTGGAAGAAAATCCAAATGATGCTCGAATTATTGTTCAGAAAGTTATTCTTGCTGCTCAAGCCCGACATGCTGCCAAAAAAGCACGTGAAATGGTGCAACGTAAAACCGTTCTTGGTGGTGGTGGATTGCCTGGGAAATTGTCGGATTGTTCGGAGCAAGATCCAGCTCGTTGTGAGGTATATCTTGTCGAGGGAGATTCCGCAGGAGGAACTGCGAAACAAGGCCGTGATAGAGCATTTCAAGCCATTTTGCCTTTAAGAGGTAAAATTTTGAATGTTGAAAAAGCGATGCACCATAAAGTTTTTGAAAACGAAGAAATCCGAAATATTTTTACGGCACTTGGTGTTACAGTAGGAACAGCAGAAGATAGCAAAGCATTAAATATTGAAAAACTTCGTTATCACAAAGTAATTATTATGTGTGATGCGGATGTCGATGGTAGTCATATTTCTACCTTAATATTAACCTTCTTCTTTAGATTCATGAAAGAGTTGATAGAACAAGGGCATGTTTATATCGCAGCACCACCGCTTTATTTAGTTAAAAAGGGTAATAAAAAAGAATATGCTTGGACAGAAGTGCAACGCGATCAAGCCAACGAGCGAATGGGAGGAAGTGCTGGAATCCAACGTTATAAAGGTTTAGGAGAGATGAATGCTGAGCAGTTATGGGAAACAACTATGGATCCAAATTTCAGAACATTACGTCAAGTAACTATTGATAGTTTGTCTGAAGCGGATAGAGTTTTCTCTATGCTTATGGGTGATGATGTACCGCCAAGAAGAGATTTTATCGAAAAAAATGCTGTTTATGCGAATATTGACGCTTAATTTATCTGGCATTTTTCACATACTTTTAAAATTGTAAAAATTAGTAAAACCACTCCAATCATAGACTGCACCCAAAAGTTTAGACAAATTTATAATTAATTTTGATAATAATGAGTTCGATATTTTATCGGGCT
>CAIRNC010000322.1 GCA_903879875.1 uncultured Bacteroidota bacterium | reverse complement strand
CTGATTTAACACTGTGGAGTGATGGAATCATTAGCAATAACGAAAAACATTTTTTGTATAAACTTGCCGAAATCATGACCATTTCTGATGAAATTGTAGAAGAAAGTATTTTGAAAACAGACCATTTTATTACTACTTACAAATCAGAGATTCCCTACTTTAATGCCACAAGTCCTGTTAAAAATTTTTATACTCAAACGACAAAAAGTGTAGAACTTCTTATTTCTAGAAACAAGAAACGATTGCTCAAAGAATTATCTGAAAGCAAGGAATTAATGCTACTCTTAGCCGCTTCAACAAGAAGAGATTTGGATGAAAAAGAAAAGAAAAAAGTAAAAATTCAATTGCTTGATATTTGTAAATCCATACCTTCATTAACCATATTTTTATTGCCTGGAGGAAGTTTACTTTTGCCGATATTAATCAAATTTATCCCTAAATTATTACCTTCTTCTTTCAACGAAAATTTAGAAGAGTAATATTTTTTTAAATCGAAAATGTTACAATTTTTGTAAAATTCATAACCAAAAATTATATAACTTTTTGTGTAAATTTATTAATACTTTTTATTTTAATTAATTGTAAATTTATCGAAAACCTAATTTAAATTGGCAAATGATAGAAAGCACAAAAAAAAAACACAGCAAACTCCTTCGGTTTTGGAAACTTCTTGGTCCTGGACTGATAACAGGCGCCAGTGACGATGATCCATCAGGTATTGCAACTTACTCACAAGCAGGAGCGGCTTATGGGCTTTCAACGCTTTGGACTGCTATCATAGCTTTTCCTTTAATGGCTTCAATCCAACAAATGTGTGCCCGAATTGGAATTATAACCTCACAAGGGCTTACTGGTACACTCAAAAAAAACTATCCAAAGTCGATATTGTATCTCATGTTGGTTTTTAGTTTTCCTGCCATAGTGATGAATATTGGTGCCGATATTGCGGGCATGGGTGCTGTGGGCAATTTGCTTTTTCCATCTATTGAAGCCACATATTTTAGTGTGCTTTTCACCATTTTACTTTTGATTTTAATAATCTATTTGCCTTACCAAAAAATTGCAGCGATTCTAAAATACCTTTGCATCGTGCTTTTGGTTTACTTGATAGTTCCTTTTTTGTACCATCAAGATTGGTTGGCAGTTTTAAAAGCAACTGTAATTCCTACACTTCATTTTAATAAAGAATATGTTGGAATTTTAGTTGGAATATTGGGCACAACCATTTCTCCGTATCTTTTCTTTTGGCAAGCGTCGATGGAAGTAGAAGAAATGAAACATAAAAAAAAGCATTTGATAGTGAACAAAAAAATAATTCACGATATGGAAGAAGATGTCGATTTTGGTATGACATTTTCTGGAGTAGTGATGTTTTTTATTATTCTTACCACAGGAACAGTTCTATTTAATGGGGGTATTCATCAAATAGATACCGTAGAACAAGCCGCTATGGCTTTGAAACCACTTGCAGGAAATTTAGCTTACCTCCTTTTTGCCGTTGGCGTTATAGGTACGGGACTTTTAGCTATTCCTGTTTTGAGTGGTTCGCTTTCCTATATTATCACAGAAACTTTTGGTTGGGAACAAGGTTTAGACAAAAAATTCCATGAAGCAAAAGCATTTTATGTCGTAATTGCAATCTCCTTATTATTGGGGCTTTCGTTAAATTATATTGGCATTTCTCCCATCAAAGCTTTAATTTATACCGCCATACTTTATGGAGTAACTGCCCCTGTTCTAATTGCCATTATTCTTCATATTTCAAATAATAAAAAAATAATGGGCAAATACACCAATAGCAGAACGTCTAACATTCTTGGGTTTGGCGCATTAATTATTATGACAGCCGCCGCCTTGGTTTTGATGTATTTGCAGTTTTTTGGTGATTAAGTAACTCGGTTACTTTAGACTCCATCATCTATATTTTTATTTAAAACAATACCCCGTTTACTTATCATAAACGGGGTATTGTTTTGGAAAAAATGCAATAAAAAATTGCTTATTAAACAGTAGGTTTTTTAGCCACAGGTTTTTTACGTTCACTTTTTTTCTTGCCACCCGCCATTTCATATTGCGAGCTATTTTTACCATATTTAGTAGCCACACCAGTTAAAACACGTTCGTTCCAATCTTTCAAAACATCAATCTGAGCAATACATTGATTGTATAAATCGTCAATCGTACTCAAAGCGGTATTGTAAGAGGCTAGTTTTGTAGCCAACAATTGAACTTGAGTTTGATAGTTTGGCACCGTTATACCGTTGCCTAAGTCTAATGCTGGGTCAATACTTTTAACCGCAGCCAATCGAGTATTGCCCTTTTCGAGGTCTAAAACTCTTGATAATTTTCTTCTAGCCATTTTAATTAAATTTTAAAGTTAAACACGAAAAAATTTTATCAATTCTTATGCCAAAATGTGATTTATTAAGTTGCATTAAATTTTTATTAACATTTATAACTACTTATAACTATTGTTTTAACGGTTTATGATTAATCATTAAATCAAATTCGATTAGACTTAAACAAAACTTGATTAGTAGTAAACCTAATTTGATTAGGCTTAAGCAAAACTCGATTAGCATTAAACCAAATTAGATTAGGCTTAAACAAAACTCGATTAGCATTAAACAAAACTCGATTAGCATTAAACCAAATTAGATTAGGCTTAAACAAAACTTGATTAGCATTTAACCGAATTCGATTAGGCTTAAGCAAAACTCGATTCGCATTAAACCGAATTAGATTAGGTTTAAGCAAAACTTGATTAGTAGTAAACCGAATTAGATTAGGCTTAAACAAAACTTGATTAGTAGTAAACCGAATTAGATTAGGCTTAAACAAAACTTGATTAGTAGTAAACCGAATTAGATTAGGCTTAAACAAAACTTG
>CAIRNC010000321.1 GCA_903879875.1 uncultured Bacteroidota bacterium | reverse complement strand
TTATCAATATGAGTTTACTAGTTTAGTAGATTCTTTCCAATCTAACGCTAACTATTTAGGTAAAATTAATGGTTTGACAATTGATTATCCTATAAAGGTGAATGTCTATGATAGTAATGATCAAATTGCAAATTCAATGGTCATTAATGACAACCTTTCTTTATATAATTTTACATATAATTTAGTCGAAAACCAATATTTTGCCATAAACTATCCAATTCAAATAAAAAGTTATAACGGTCAAAATCTAACCGTTAATAGCAATGAAAATTTTGAAAATGTGATTAAAGAGGTTTTAGACAATTGTCCGCAAAATAGTAGTATTACTATAGATTTTGTACAAACAATCACTAGTGGTTCTTGGAAAATTTCTTATACTTATGATGATGGAGATAAAACTTATCTTTATGCAAATTATAGTTTAATTTTCAATAACAATAATACAGTTACTGCCACTAAAAATGGGGTTACTAAAAATGGTACATGGTCTACTTCAACGTCAAATAATTTAAGAACTTTCAACTTGGTTTTTAATTCTAATCCACTAAATGAATTGGATGAAATTTGGACAGGTTTTGAGTTCAATGCTACACAATTGCGATTCAGAGACACGAATCAAGGAAGTAATGAAACGGATTATCTCTACTTGCAAAAGAACTAAATTAAGATTTTTTTTAAAGAAGTAAAATTCTTATTTGACAATACTATCTGCCGTTTTTCTTTTTTCCCATTTGATATCACTAAGCATACCTGCTTTGATACCAATAAAAAATCCCCAAAAGGAATTTACTCCTCCTAATGGTGTCCAGTTAAAATTCATTCGCCAGCTTAAAAGGTCTCTTTCAATACGAATATTAGTATAAGTAATCCCTTTTTGCACCAGGTCATAACCAGAAGAAACGCCTACTTTCCACATCGGAGAAAGTTCAATATTTCCAGAAACCATTAATGAATTGTTAGTAATTGAATTTTCACGACTGCTATTTCCATAGGTTAATGAGTAAGCAAAAGTCAAATCCCAAGGTATTTTTGAATTGTAAAAATCATCAACTCTTTTATTTTCATCATCATCGGAAAATTGGCTTTGCCTTCTGTCATTCAAATCAACATTTGCACCAAACAAATCGTCGCTCCTTCCGCCGTTTCTTTCGCCTTGCGTATTCTTTTTCTTTGATTTATCATCACTTTTACTCGACAAAGAATAATTAAGCGTCATATTGGCGCTGGTCAATCTAAAAAGACTTCCTCCATTATTAATATTGTATTTGTCGATTCGCTTTCCAGCATTATCAAGTGCATAAGGATCTAAAGTTGCACCAAAATTGACATTCATTTTATCTTTGAACAACAAGGTTCCTCCACTTACCCTAACCGGATCCCATGGCATTGAAGTAGCCGCTAAATTGTATCCTGTAGAAAAATTAAGATTGTTCAAAAGTATTACTTTTTTTGGTTCTGTTTTAGTAGAATCCCTATCTGTTACTTTGGCTTCAAAAGTATTGTTCAAACTAAAACCAAGATTATGAGAATAACTATTACCAGGTCCTCCATAAATTCCATTATCAAAACGAGAATAATCGGTACGCATTTTTCCACTGGCATCAGTGGCATAAGTATCATAATATTTAGCGAAACTTGGCGCATAACTATGACTAATTGATGGTCGCATTACGTGACGAATTACTTTAATCCTTTTGTCTGCACCAAAGTTAAAAGTCCCATAGATTGTTGTTCCGATGCTATTTGAAAACGAATAGGTTCTATAGGAATCAAAACCATTTATTTCTGTTGTTACTACTTTATCCGTATTAGAATCAAAGGCTTTATTTATAGTCTTAAGGTACCAAACTTCATTATAATTGGCACCAGTAGTGACACTAAAATGTTTAAAAAGTTTGAAGTTGGTGCTTAAAGGTATAGAATGTTGCATCCCCGTTTTGGCATCTTTAAACATCTGAGGTTTAAAAAATAATGTATCGGTGGTTGCAATTCGATTTTCTGCTTTCACACTATATTGCAAGTTGATATTTTTAAAAAAACCTTTTTTAGCGCCGTCTTTTGGAGCAAATGGAAAAATTCTGTCCACACTCAACTGCATCGTTGGCAGTGTCATGTTTATGGTTTTAGTTTGCGTATTTTGAGAATGAGTTGCTGTCAAGGACAGATTTACAGACGGAACCGTGTTAAATGTTTTAGAATACGAAACGGAAGAGCTCAGCGTATTATTCAATCGAGAGCCCGTATTGATTTGGTTTAATGAATTTTGAAAATAAGTGCTACTTCCCATGTTTACTGATGCCGAAAAACGAGCATTTGGATTGGCTTTTGCATCCTGAGCATGAGACCACTGAATATTATAAACATTCGTTTTGGCGTAATCCAGAAAACCACGTTCACTAGTGATGAGGTTCTCATATCGAATATTTACATTGCCTCGGTATTTGTATTTTGTGGCATAAGAGGATTCAAAACGCATGGCATAACTTCCATTGGTATAATAATCTCCCATAAAAGTCAAATCGTAATTATCGCTTAGCGCTAAATAATAGCCGAAATTTTGTAGAGAATAACCTCTGGCATTCGTGTCTTGGAATGTAGGTAATATAATCCCTGATTGGCTTTTTTGAGTCATTGGAAAAAAGGCAAATGGCATTCCAATTGGCGTTGGCACTTCTTCAATGTACATATTTGTAAGCCCAACTACTACCTTTTTTCCTGGAACAAATTTGGCTTTTCGGGCTAAAAAGTAATATTCTGGATTATTAACATCTTTTGAAGTCGTGATTTTGGCTCTTTGCATAAAATAAACCGAATCATTTTCTTTTTTTGATTTTTCGGCAATAATATTCATTTCACCTTGTTTGGTTCTTGAGTTCCAAACTAATGCTTTTTTGGTATTGAAATTAAATCGAATGGAATCGGGTTCCACAACATTGGCACCTTGCTTAAAGTTGGGCAATTGGGTATAATTTCCCAAAGAATCTTTAATTCTTCCGGCATAGACTTCATTTTTGGCATAATCCATTACGATAATACCTGATTTTAATTCAATATCTTGGTAATAAAGTTCTGCCTTGTTATATAAAGTTACAATTTTTGTTTTTTGGTCAATTTGTTC
>CAIRNC010000320.1 GCA_903879875.1 uncultured Bacteroidota bacterium | reverse complement strand
TGGTTCAAATAAAAAATATGAAACCAGGCTTTATTTACATTATTACAAATAAGAATAACACCACATTGTATGTTGGTGTCACTTCCAATTTGCCCCAACGTATAAGACAACATCAGGATAAAAGTTTAAAAAACTCGTTCTCGGCAAGGTATAATTTGAATAAGTTGGTTTATTACGAGCAATTTCAAATGATTGGTGATGCTATAGGTAGAGAGAAACAATTGAAAGCTGGCTCCAGAGCCAATAAAATAGCCCTTTTTATGGCGTTTAACCCAAGTTGGAAAGATTTATACACTGGCATCAAAGACATTATGACCTGCTAAACTCAAAAACACTGATTTGAAATTCATAATCAAGCTAATACAGACATCAGCTTGAATTTTTTTTGTAGTACTTGATTTAGGAAAACCATAAAAAAAAATTAGCAAAATGAAAAAAATTATCTTAACTCTATTTTTGTTAGCTTTAATTCAATCATTCTCTCAAGAGAATATTAGAGTAAATGAAAAAGTTCAAATTAAAATCTCGAATTGGATTTTAAATACTCCTAAAGATAAGAATTTAGAGAATAAATACATTGTATTAGAATTTTGGGCAACTTGGTGCTATCCTTGTCTAAAATCTGTAAAACATATTAATGAAGTTCAAAGTAAATTTAACAGGAAGGACTTGTATTTTATTTCAATAACTGATGAAAAAGTCGAAGCTGTTAAAAGTATTTCAAAAAAAATTGATTTTAAATCTATTGTTGTTTCTGACCAAATGAAATATAATTATTTTTGGAAAAATGGTTTAAAAAGTTTGTCTTTACCTTTAACTATATTGATAGACAATAATGGTATAATTAAATGGATTGGAATGCCATTTATTTTAAATGAAAAAATTATTCAAGATTTAGTTGATAATAAATTAGACCCTTATAGCATGTTTGAAAAACCTAAAATCTAAAGGACAATTGAACAACCGTAATCACAAACAACTTCAAATAAATATCTACTTCTTCACAAATCGTCCAAATCGTCCACCTACTTTTAAGATATAGATTCCCGAAGGCAACTCGCTAACTTTGATGCTATTACTACTTGGATTCTCAAAGTGTATTGGTCTTCCTGTATAGTCATAAATGGTAACAACTGCCTCTTCCAATACCGTTCCTTCAAAGTGTAGTTCATTGTTCACTGGGTTGGGATATAGTGTCAATGGTTGCAAGGAAGTAACAGCAAACTCCGGATTATCTAAGGTCGAAAACTGAAAAGAAACGCTTACAGGCACATGGTCTGAAGTAGTGCTGTAATAATTAGTGATACTTTGAGTGGCCGCTACTTCTTGAGCAGCACTGTTCAACACATAATTCCCAAACAGTTCGTTGGAGAACATAATATTCTCAATCAACGGACGATTCCAATGCACATCATTCAAATACTGCGTCGTAGCTGTATAATTTACCGTGTCGTCCATAAAGTTTTTATAAGGCGAATCCGTGCAACTGCATGTTGAACTAATTGTTCCCATAAGTATGTCATTATAATCGCCAATCAAAACTAGGTTTTTAGTGTTGTAGTTATTGCCATCAAGAATGGTTTTTAACGCCTCTGAAGCACCCAATCTGCGCGTATAACTCATGGCCACATTGTCTTCCGACTTTGCATGGATGTTTACTATAGTTAAAGGCACCAAATTACTACCCGAAACTAGGTTTACGTTAAACACCGCAGGATACCTGCCGCTAGAGCAATTATAATAATACGAATTGCCTTGAGCCGCAATACCACTGCTTAACTGACTCGAATCCACATACTGCACCTTTGCTTTTTTGTAAATGATTCCTTGTCGTTGGTCGCATTCATTAGGTCCTGGAGAGACAATTTTGCCTTCCCAAATAGCGTTGCCCATCAGTGCCACGAGTGCAGGGATTGAAGGGTTAGAAAGTGTATTTGCCAATTCCTGAATACAATAGATATCCGAGTTCATGGTTAGCAGTGCTGAAGCCACATTACTCAGCTGTAGGTTTTCATCTGTTGGACCAAAAGTTGAACAACCCAACCAATTTGTATTCCAATTCGTGATTTTAAAACCCGTAGTATTTGGGATTACCGGACTATCAGCCGTAACCTTAACATTTTTCAATTCCCAAGTTGCACTTTGGCCTGCACCACTTTGGTAACGAAAAGCGATGCGTGTGTTGGCTGACCGTGCCGCTTCTGGAATACTAACATTGCCTGATGCCACATACTGCCATCCTACGGTAATGCTTTGGTTCACCCCTGTCAATTCTATCCAAGTCGTCGTTAAAGGATCGCCGGTGTAGTTTGCTGTTGCAAAAACTTTGTACCAACCTTCGGCAACACCCACATTAATAAACGGTGTGCTCCCACGAGTATGGCTAAAAGTAAGTTTGGGGTTGGTGGCTTGTAATAAATTCATGGTCGGACTTACCAACCAATCTTCATTATCATAATTTATACCACCCGAATACCCGGTGCAAACTGCTCCATAAGTAGCACTATAAGTCCAAGTTTGAGCGCCAATTATACTCACAGGGGTAAACAAATTATAGCTTGCTTGGGTTAGCAGGCTTTGGTCAAGAATGGTGATTTGTGCACGGGTTTGGAAGGTGCCAAAAACTAATAGTACAAGCAAAAGCCTGATAAGGTAATTCATAATTGTTGGAGTTGTTTCAGCATAATCCGTTTCAAATTGTAAAAACGAGAGTATTCAGTCATTTAATTGTTAGGGCAAACATACAAATAAAAAACAAAAAGCAATTCCTTCAAAAAGAAATAGGAAAGAAACGGCAACCAATCGCTACTTCTACCCTGCCGACATAAAGAAGGATATAGTTTTAGAAGCAATAACCATCGGAGTTTGGTTAACCAATTGTTCTTATGATTTTAAAAACTCCAAAGGAGTGGTGCCTGTAACTTCTTTAAAAGCTACAAAAAAACTGGTTTTAGACGAAAAGCCAGCATTCATCCAAATGGCTTCCATGGAATGGGAAAGCAAATTGACGTTGCTCAATTCTTTTTGGGCTAATGCCACCCGTAACTCTTTTTTTAGGGTGATGAATTTTGTTTTCAAAATCATTTTGAAACAATAATCCACATCTTGACTTTTGATTTCTAACGCTTTACAAATGTCTCTCACAGAAAAAGAAAGATTTCGGAGGTTTTCTTCTTTACTTATATAAACGACAATTGCTTCCGCTGTGCCAATCATGGCTTCGTGTTCTACCTTTAGTGGTATAATTTTCGGTTTTGGTTGTTTTTTAAATTTTTCAAATCCATAGAGTATTTCTGGAAAAAGCAACATTAATACTGGTACCAATCCAAAGCACAAACTCAATATATAACTGATAGGCGATTTGGATTGATTGATGTTTGCTCTTGTTATGGTATCATTAGCCGTATTGAAGAAATGAATGGTCAATTGGGAATAACCAATTGCCATTAGCACCAAAATGAAATTAACAACAATAAGCCAATTGATAGGTATGCTTAATATCTTTTTATTTGGATTAGCCGATTTGTTGGTTTTAATGAATTGAAAAACTAATAACAAGCACACTATCGAATAAAACAGTAACCCAATTGGTCTTAACATAATATTGATATAATTGGGATACAAGAAACTGATGTTAATTTTTAGGATAGCTGCCGGTTGGTCAATAAGCGATTGTGCTAATCTAAGTTTGGTGTCAAAGTCGGTTAAAAAATAAGGCAATAATGAAATTAAACTTATTGCAAAAGGTAGAAAATGCAAGTAATCCCATTTTCGTAATTGGAATGAAGCGGTTAAAGTGTTTCGGGTATAAAAATACAGAAAGGGCCCAATTAAATAGGTTAAAGGGATGATGTGTCCCATTAAAACAGCCATCCAAAATCGATTGGGTTCAATTATGGTAAAATGATGTAGCATGCCAATGAGGCACATAAAAATTAAACTGCTGCAGATGTATAAAGCATTTTTGTTTACGGAAAAATTGTTATACAACAGCAAAAGGCACAAAAAAATAACAATAATAGATATGACAAGGGTCATTAATTTGAATTTTTAAAGTAATTAATTTAAATAAAAAAACAGTTAAACCTATAAATTCAATCTTTTGAGTTCAAAAAAACAAAATCGGAACTCGAATTAGATTTACATTGGCGTAACATCCAGCTTACAAACTTACAAATATTACATTTTAATACAAATCTATAACATTGAGCACTTTAAACATTCATTTTTAGCATAAATTTAAAATGCTTAACTAATGATTTAAAATTGATTTGT
>CAIRNC010000319.1 GCA_903879875.1 uncultured Bacteroidota bacterium | reverse complement strand
GAAGTTTTTTCAATACCCTTTTAATTTTCAACTTTCTTTTTTTTCTATAGCAAATTCTTGTTCAGAATTCTTTTAGCTATTGTAGTTTCAAAATAATTCTTATTATGCAATACTTCATTTGTGTATATTTGTTCTTCTCTTAAAATTTCCACACTTTTGTGTGATTTTGAAAGTAAACCAATAAAGTACAAATTAATAAATAATTGTCAGTTATCCATTGCTGTTCCAAATGAATTGTAAACCAATAACCGACGACTTATACCAAAAAAATGAGAACACATTTTATAGCCATTGGCGGTAGCGCCATGCACAATTTAGCCTTGGCCTTACATAACAAAGGCTATCAAGTTACAGGTAGCGACGATGCTATTTTTGAACCATCAAGAACCCGTTTAGAAAAAAAAGGTATTTTACCAGCCGAAATGGGTTGGTTTCCAGAGAAAATCACTTCCGATATTGAAGCGGTCATCCTCGGAATGCATGCCAAAGCCGATAATCCTGAATTATTGAAAGCTCAAGAATTAGGTTTAAAAATTTATTCCTATCCTGAGTTTTTATACGAACAATCCAAAAACAAAACCCGTGTAGTTATTGGTGGCTCTCATGGTAAAACGACTATTACTTCCATGATTTTGCACGTGATGCACTTTCATAATATTGAGGTAGATTATATGGTAGGTGCGCAGTTGGAAGGTTTTGATACGATGGTGCATTTGACTGAAGAAAATGATTTTATCGTTCTGGAAGGGGATGAATATTTGTCTTCGCCAATAGACAGAAGACCAAAATTCCATTTGTATCAGCCCAATATTGCATTGATTTCAGGGATTGCTTGGGATCATATCAATGTTTTTCCAACTTATGATTTCTATGTAGAGCAGTTTGAAATTTTCATTAGCAAAATTACCAATGGCGGAATTTTAGTTTACAATGAAGATGATTCAGAAGTAAAACGTGTTGCCGAAGCAGCGACAAATCCTGTCCGAAAAATTCCATATTCGACGCCAAAATACGAAGTGAAAGACGGAGTTACACTTTTAGAAACCCCAGAAGGAGCAATGCCAATCGAGGTTTTTGGAGCGCATAATTTGAATAATTTAGCTGGTGCCAAATGGATTTGCCAAAATATGGGCGTTGATGAAGCCGATTTTTATGAAGCGATTGCGAGTTTCAAAGGCGCATCTAAACGATTGGAGAAAATTGCTGAAGGAAAAGGAAAAGTGGCTTACAAAGATTTTGCCCATTCGCCCAGCAAAGTGGCTGCTACTACGAAAGCCGTGAAAGAACAATATCCAAATCGAACTTTAGTAGCGTGTTTAGAATTGCACACCTACAGCAGTTTGAATGCCGAATTCCTGAAAGAATACGAAGGCGCATTAGAATATGCCGATGTTGCCGTAGTTTTCTATTCACCAGATGCAGTAAAAATTAAGCAACTCGAAGAAGTGACTTATGAGCAAATTGCTAAAGCATTCAACAGAGAAGATTTGATCATTTACACCAATCCAAAAGAATTTAAAGACTATTTATTCAACCAAGATTTTGATAATTCTGCCTTATTACTGATGAGTTCAGGTAATTATGGCGGATTGAATTTCGATGAGGTGAAAGGGTTGATTGAATAGAAATGGATAAAAGGCAATTACAAATTAAAGAAAGAAAAAATAAGGTTAAGAACATCATTGATCGAGAACAAAATAAAAATTATAAAGTTCTTATTTTCTGTATGGTTGTTGGTGCTTTGAACTGGGTTTTTTGGTACGATCAATTCGTTGGGTTAGATGTTAAATATGATATTGTATTTGTAATACTGCCATTTTTTTTAGGTCTTTTTGTTTATTTTAAAACAAATAACAATTTTATTAAAGCTATATTTAATACTAAATCAAGTGGGCTGAAAGATACTATTTTGTCCTATGGTCTTTTACTTGTAATAGGGATCTTCTTCTCATATATATCATTAGTTACTCTTGCTAACGTCGTTTTTAAAATAGGCATGGATTTATCAACTAATAATAAACCTATAATAATTAAATCTTATTCCATAGAATCAACTTATAGAAATGACAGAGGTAGAGGGATTCATCTGTTTTCAAGTATTTATTATTTGGATGAAGAAAACAAAACCAAGAATTTTAAAGTTAAAGTGGATGAAGTGAAAACTTCTTATGAAAAAAGAAAAATTGTTTTTGAATGTAAAGAAGGATTTTGGAAATATTATAAAATTATAGATTATAAAATTGAATAAATTTATTTAATGGAAAACACTCCTTTCCCAATAACGAATTGGTCTGAAGACGACAAACCACGCGAAAAACTTATGCTGAAAGGCAAAAGTGTTTTGAGTGATGCCGAATTGATTGCCATCTTGATTGGTTCTGGAAGTCGAAACCAATCGGCTGTGCAATTGAGTCAAAAAATACTTTCGAGTGTGGACAATAACCTGAACGCACTAGGGAAATTAACCATCAAACAATTGATGGAATTCAAAGGAATAGGGGAGGCGAAAGCCATTTCTATTCTAG